>JANJTY010000269.1 GCA_024710865.1 Lysobacteraceae bacterium
GGTCGACAGCTTGGCGCTGCGGTTGCCGTTGGCGTCGCGCTCGTAGGTCCAGCCGCTCTCGCCCAGCAGGCGGTTGCTGCCGCCGGCGTAGGCGTAGTCGATGTCGCCGGCCTCCGACTCCAGGCGCAGTCGGTTGCCGACCCCGTCGTACCCGTACCAACGCAAACCAAAGTCGCCCTCGGCCGCCTGCAGTCGATCCAGCGGGTCGTAGCCGAAGGTCTGCGCGCGGCCGTCGATCTGCAGGCCGAGCAGGTTGCCGTTGCCGTCATGGGCCGGGTAGGTCAGCTCCAGCACGCCAGCGTGCGACAGGCCCTGCGGGCGATACTGCTGATCGTGCTGGCGGGCATGCACGACGCCGTTGCCGAAGACCCAACCGCGCACCGGCCCAAAGGGCTCGTGCTGCACATCGCGCGCCAGCAGCGCCTCGTGCGCGCCGTCGATCAGGCGCACCTCCAGCACCTGCCCGCTGCCGTTGCGGCGATAGGCGATCTCGCGCCCGGAGGGGTAGCGCAGGCGCACGATCCGGTCGGCGCCGTCGTAGACGTAGCCGTAGCTGCCGGCCGGGGTTTCCACCGTGGCGATGCGGCCAAGGCCGTCGTAGCCGTAGCGCAGGAACTCGCCATTGCCCAGGACGATCTCGCACAGCAGGCCGATTCCGTTGCTGCAGCCGTCGTAGCCGTAGCTCGCGTCGTGCTCGCTGCCGGGCCGGTCGATGCCGCGCAGGCGCCCGCCGGCGTCGTAGGCGTAGGCCGTGGTCTGGCCCTTGGCGTCGGTGCTGGCGATCAGCTGGCCCTGCGCATCGTAGTCGCGCAGGCTCACGCCCGTGTCGGGGCTGCTCAGGCTCAGCACGTTGCCCAGGTCGTCGTGCACATACGCGGTGCCTGCGCCGTTGGCGTCGGTGACCCGGCTCAGCAGGCCGCTGGCGTCGTAGGCGAACTGCGTATCCGCCGACCCCGGCTGCAGCACGCGCGTCAGGCGCAGCAGATCGTCGTATTCGTACTCGGTCACCTGGCCGCGACCGTCGGTCATCTGCTCGGGCGTGCCGCGCGGGTGGTTCGACCAGGCCTGCGAGGAACCATCCCGGATCAGCTGTTCGACGTGGTCGTAGGCGTCGAAGCTGCGCTGCAGCCAGTGTCGCAGCTGCGTGCCCTGGAAGGTTCGCTCCTGCACGACGTTGCCAGCGGCGTCGAGCTCGTACTCGACGCGCGCGCCGTCCGCCGACTCGACCCGGACCAGCGCGCCGTTGGCGGCGTAGGAGAAGCTCAGCGCCTGCTCGGCGCCGCCGCTGCCGCCGTGGCGGATCGACGCGACCTGTCCGCGCGGGGTGTAGCTCCACAGCGTGCTGCGCGAACCCGACGCATGCGTCTCGGTCAACGCGGTCAGTCGGCCGCTGCCCGCATCGTAGCCGTAGGCGAGCTGCACGCCGTTCGGGCGGCGCTCCGAGGCGATCTGCCCGGTGGCCGTGTACTGGATGTCGTCGCGTTGCACGATGCCGTTGGCATCGGTGACCCGGCGCAGGCGCTGGCTTACGCCGTCGTACTCGTAGCGCATCGGGCCCACACCATCCGCACGCGGACCGTCCTGCAGCGTGATCTGGCCGAAGGGACCGCCGTAGGCGAAGGTCTGGAGCCGCTCGACCGGGGTGCCGTCCGGGCGATACCCGCGCACGTGGATGCGGGTCGGGTTGCCGCGCGAGTCGTAGTCGATCTCGGTGGTCTTGCGTCGTCCGTCCGCCACCGAGGGTTCAGCGATGAAGGTCGGTCGGCCGATGAAGCGCGTGTCGTACTCGAACTCGATCCGGCGCTCGGCGCTGGATCCCGCGGCCTCGATCCGCAGGCGGGCCTGGCCGAAGGCGTCGAAATCGGCGTACTCGGTACGGATGCCGAGGCGCACCTCGGCGGTGGTGTTGCCGTCGGCATCGTACTCGCGCTCCAGATCGGCGACGCCGCAGCTGCCCAGGGCGGGGCCGTCGATGCGGCGCAGGTACCAGCGGCCGTCGATCTCGTCGCCGATGTACTCGCTGACCTGTCCGCGCGCACCCATCACGGTGCGGGATCCGTCCTCGTGGAATGCGATGTCGACCCGATCGAGTTCCTCGACGCGGCCGGCGAAGCTGGTGACGGCGCGACCTTGGTCGTCGTAGCGCCAGGTTGCGATGCGCTCGTCGTAGTAAGGCTCTCCGGTGGTGCCGATCGTGATTCCGGTCAGTCTGCGCGCGTGGCCGTACTGCTCGTACAGATACGTGTGGATGACGCCGTCCGGACGCTTGAGCCGGGTCAGGTTGGCATAACCGCTGTACGTGTACTCCCAGGCGCGGCTGGTGTGGTCGGTCAGCTTGCTGAGCTGTCCGAAGCCGCCGTAGGCGAAGGTGAGGAACTCCCCGGTGTTGGCCGATACCCTGGTCAAACGCCCGCTGCGACGGTCGTACTGCAGGCTCAGCACCCGACCCTGCAGGTCGGTGATCGAGAGCAGGCGTCCCTCGACGTCGAACTCCTCGACGGTGCCCTCAGGATCGGTGTAGCGCCAACCTTGCGCGGTTTCGCTCAGGCGACCCTTGAAGGTCTTGCGCGACAGCCAGACATCTCCTTCGCGCCAGAAGCGGATGGTCAGGCCGTCCGGTCGCCGCAGCCTGACCGCGTTGCCGACCCCGGCCTGCAGCAGCAGGAAGCGATCGAACGTGGTGCTCCAGTAGGTGCCGGTGATGCGCGAGACGGAGCCGAAGCTGTTGTAGGTGCGCACGAACTCCAAAGGCGACAGTCCGGTGCGGGCGTAGTCGACTTCGCGCTGCACCTTGTTGCCGATCTTGAGCGAGATCGGGTTTCCCACCCGTTCGTCGCAGGGGTCCTCGTCGCCGACGTCCTCCTCGTTCTCCTCGTCGTCCTCGGGATCGTCATGCTCCACCGCGGTCAGGTTGAACTCGACCCCGGGGCTTCCGGCGTCGGGGTGCTCGACCTTGACGGTGTAGGCGCCCTTCTTGTTCCCCAGTACCACGTTCAACTGAACGATACCGTCGGCAGTGGGGTAAGCCGTGCCGATCGCGGACACGTGGGCGCCGCTGGAGCCGCCGGGCCCGCTGATGGAAAAGCGAAACGCCTGGCTGCGATCGTTCTTGGGAAAGTTGACCGGGTCGCCATCCTTGTCCAGCAGTTGCACTACCAGCGGGGACTCGATGCGCTCGTTCACCACGCCCTGCCGTCCGTCGCCGTCGAGCTTCTCGACCCTGGCCGGCAGCATCTCGAAGGGTACTTCCTTCACCACCGCCCCATCGGCGAGAAGCCTCCAGTTCCAGGTGCCAGGACTGCCGTGCGGGTAGTAGTTCCAGATATCCAGCTGACCCGGCGGGAAGCACCAGGTGTAGCCGCTGAACAGGGGTGTGAGGTTGTAGGTGCCGTTCGGACAGGGCGCCAGGTTCCAGCTAAAGACGTTGTTGTGGCGGCTCGATCCGTTCGGGTCGACGAAGCGGGCGATGATCGTCCCGGCCGAACCGAGGTACAGGTACGACCCGAGCGCGTCGTCGGTCGTGGTCGCCTCCTGCGGCGCAGGCTCCAGGCTTGGGCCCGGGCAGCTGGCCTCCGCCGGGCAGTGGAAGGGCGAGCCCCATGGGTCGCCGGACTTGGCGCTCGACGTTTCGGGCCGTCAGCGAACGCGCGTGCCGTCGGGCAGCGCAAGGACAGCGTCGTTCCCGACCAGCGTGACGCGGGCCTGGGCCGGAGTTTCGAGGGGAGCTGGATCGTGACCTGCTGCGGTGGCAAACGCCTGGGTCAGGGGAGCCAGCGGGACGACGAGGGCGAGCAGGGCAGCGTGGCGTGTGAACATCGCGGTTCCGGAGCGGGGGCGCCGATCCACCAGGCGCGGCGGAGACGGGCGGTTGATGTCGGGACGGCTACGCGCAGGCTGGCCACGCGCGAGCGCGCTTCCAGCGGCGTGATCGAGGACTGCATGCGGAGGGCGTGACGTGCCCGCCCCCACGGCGTGGATTTCCCGTACTCGGCTCGCCTGCGGATGCAGATCAAGCCCGTCCATGTGGCCCCGGCCCTGCGACACGACTCGGTATCCATCCGAGCGCCTGCAGGGCAAGGGTCTGCGGCACCCCCCGGTGACGCGGCGCGGACTCTACGGTTCGTCCGCGCCAAACGCAAGTTTCGGCCTGCCTGGTCGGTCAGGTTCTCAGCCCAGCTGCACCCCTGGCAGCCCCAGCACGTAATCCGGCCCCATCAGCAGCGAGGGCGTGTAGTAGCCGCCCGCCGGGCGTTCGCCCTCGAGCAGGCGCTGCACGATGCCGAGCGACGCGGTGACGGTGAGCTCGTAGCCGTTCGGCGTGCGCAGGCGGCGGCGCAGCACGCGGCCCTCGGCGTCGGTGGCCTCGCCCCAGACCACGCAGCCGGTCTTGCCCCGGGTCTTCTCGGACGGGCCCTTGACGCGCTTCTCGACCTGGCGCTTGAGCAGGGCCTGCACCGGACCCAGGCCGAGCAGCGGGCCGAGCAGGCGCAGCCGGCGCAGCCGCTTCACGGTTGCCGGCGGCACCGCCATGTAGACCTCGATGTCGGGAATGCCGGTGGAGACGTGCGCGGTGTAGACGTCGCCCCAGGGGATGGTCATGGCCAGGCGCTGCTCGCCGTCGCGTTCGAAATAGCGCACCTTCCAGGCCAGCGGCACGCGCTGGACGCGGCCGCCAAGGCGGGCGCGGCCGCCCTTGCCAAGGCCCTCCACGCTGGTCTTGGCCGTGCCCGGACTGGGGCCGCCGCCGGCCTCGAAGGCCAGCACCAGGCTGCGCGCCTCGGGCAGCTCGCGCTTGAGCTGGGCCGCGAGGCAGTCGGTCGGAACCACGTCGAAACCGGCGCCCGGCAGCACCACGATGCCGGCGGTCTTCGCGCGCGCGTCCTGCTGGTGGCAGTGCTCGAACACGCCGATCTCGCCGGTGATGTCGAGGTAGTGCGTGCCGGTGGCAAGGCAGGCGTCCAGCATCGGCGTGCAGGTGGCCGAAAAGGGGCCGGCGCAGTGCAGGACCAGGTCGATGCCGTCGAGTCCGGCCTTGAGCTTGCCGGCATCGTCGAGGCCGAACACCCGCACCGGCAGATCCAGCTCCGCGCCGAGTTTCTCCAGCGCCTCGGCCGAGCGTCCCGCCAGCACCGGCTTCAGCCCGCGCCGCACCGCTTCGCGCGCGGCCAGTTCGCCGGTGTAGCCGTTGGCGCCGTAGATCATCCAGCTCATGTCGAGCCTCCGCCGGTGGTCTTGCCGGCCGCGGCGGCGCGCGCCGCGGCCATCTGCAGCAGCTTGCGGAAATAGAGTTCGGGGAAGAAGCGCTTGATCCGCCAGCGGCCCCTCTCGGCGCGCGTGGGCAGGATGAGGAACTCGCGCCGCTCGGCCGCCGCGAACAGGCGGTCGGCCACCTCGTCGAGGCTGTCGCTGGCGCCGCGCATCATGCGCTCGGCGAAGCCGCGCATGCGCTCGCTGCCGCGCCAGCTCTGCAGCAGGTTGGTCTGGAAGAAGGACGGGCAGGCCACCCCGACCGCGATGCCCTGCGGCGCCATCTCGGCGCGCAGCTGCTCCGACAGCGCCACCACGGCGGCCTTGGACACGCCGTAGCTCATGATGTTGGGCGCGCCGGCCAGGCCGGCGAAGCTGGCGATGTTGATCACCTGGCCGCGTCCGCGCGCGACCATCGCCGGCAGGAACGCGCGGCAGCCGCGCACCACGCCGAGCAGGTTCACCTCCAGCACGGCGCGCCATTCGTCCATGTCGGCGTCGAGCAGGCCGCCGCCGCTGGCGATGCCGGCGTTGTTGACCAGTACGTCGAGGCCGTCCCAGCGCGCCGTGACCGCCTCGGCCAGGGCCCGCATCGCGGCGTCCGAGCCGACGTCGGCCGGCAGCGCGAAATGCCCGCTGGCTGGAAGCAGGGCCACGGTCTCCTCGGCCCGTTCCGGCTTCAGGTCGACGCAGGCCACGGCCGCGCCGCTGGCGGCGTAGCGCAGCGCCAGCGCGCGCCCCAGCCCGCTGCCGGCGCCGGTGATCAGTACCCGTCGTTGCATGGTGTGCCGTTCCTGCCGTGATAGCCTGCCGCGCAGCCTAGCAGCCCGAATGGAAATTCCGCATGAGCGACGCGCTGTTCGATCTTTCCGGCCGCACCGCCCTCGTGTCCGGCGCCTCGCGCGGCATCGGCGAGGCCATCGCCCGCCTGCTTGCCGCGCACGGCGCGCACGTGATCCTCACGAGTCGCAAGGCCGAGTCCTGCGAGGCCGTCGCGGCGGCGATCCGTGCAGAGGGCGGGTCGGCCGAGGCGCGCGCCATGCACGTGGGCGAGGTCGAGGCCATCGACGCCCTGTTCGCGGCGCTCGACGCCGAAGGTCGCCGGGTCGACCTGCTGGTCAACAACGCCGCCGCCAATCCCTACTTCGGCCCGGCCCTGGAGATGCCGCTCTCGGCCTTCGACAAGACCGTCGAGGTCAACCTGCGCGGCTACTTCCACACCACGGTGCAGGCCGCGCGCCGGATGACCGACGGCGGCGCGATCGTCAACATCGCCTCGGTCAACGCGCGCCGCGCTGCGCCCGGCCAGCTGGTCTACTCGATGACCAAGGCCGGCATCGTCAACATGAGCGAGGGCTTCGCCAAGGAACTCAGCGCCCAGGGCATCCGGGTCAACGCCGTGCTGCCCGGCCTGACCGAGACCAAGTTCGCCTCCGCC
>JANJTY010000322.1 GCA_024710865.1 Lysobacteraceae bacterium
CTCGGCGCACCAGCCCTTCGAGACCTATCCGGCCCTGATCCGCATGGCGGTGCGCAACGCCGGCGGCACGGCGCAGGTGGCCGGCGGCGTGCCGGCGATGTGCGACGGCGTGACCCAGGGCCGCACCGGCATGGAGCTCTCGCTGTTCTCGCGCGACGTGATCGCCATGGGCACCGCGGTGTCGCTCTCGCACGACATGTTCGACGCGGTGCTGATGCTGGGCGTGTGCGACAAGATCGTGCCGGGCCTCTTGATCGGCGCGCTCGGCTTCGGCCACCTGCCCGCCATCCTGGTGCCGGCCGGCCCCATGCCCTCGGGCCTGCCGAACAAGGAGAAGGCGCGCGTGCGCCAGGCCTATGCCGAGGGCAAGGCCACGCGGGAGGAGCTGCTCGATGCCGAGGCCGCCTCCTACCACAGCCCCGGCACCTGCACCTTCTACGGCACGGCCAATTCCAACCAGATGCTGATGGAGGTGATGGGCCTGCACCTGCCCGGCAGCGCCTTCGTCAATCCCGGCACGCCCTTGCGCGATGCGCTGACCGTGGCCGCGGCCGAGCGCGCCTGCGCCGATGGCCTGCCCGGCATCGGCGAGACCATCGACGAGAAGGCGATGGTGAACGCCATGGTCGGTCTGGCCGCCACCGGCGGCTCGACCAACCACGCCATCCATCTCGTCGCCATCGCACGTGCCGCCGGTCTGGTGATCGACTGGGACGACCTCGACGCGCTTTCGCGCGCCACGCCGCTGCTGGCGCGGGTGTACCCGAACGGCCAGGGCGACGTGAACCACTTCCACGCCGCCGGCGGCCTGGGCTTCGCGATCCGCGAGCTGCTCGACGCCGGCCTGCTGCACGATGACATCCGCTGCGTGCACGGCGGCTCGCTGCGGGCGCAGGCGCAGGAGCCCTACCTCGACGATCTCACCCTGCGCTGGCGCGATCCGCCGGCGGCTTCGCTGGATGCGACGATCCTGCGTGGCGTGGCCGAACCCTTCGACGCCGAGGGCGGGCTGCGCCTGCTGCAGGGCAACCTGGGTCGCGCCGTGGTCAAGGTCTCGGCGGTCGAGCCCGCGCGCCGCCGGATCGAGGCCCCGGCCCGCATCTTCGACACCCAGGACGCCCTGCTCGATGCCTTCAAGGCCGGCGCGCTCGACGGCGATTTCGTCGCCGTGGTGCGCGGCCAGGGGCCGCGCGCCAACGGCATGCCCGAGCTGCACAAGCTCACCCCCACGCTCTCGGCCCTGCAGGCGCGTGGTCAGCGTGTGGCCCTGCTCACCGACGGCCGCATGTCGGGCGCCTCGGGCACGGTGCTGGCCGCGATCCACCTTTCGCCCGAAGCCGCCTGCGGCGGCGCGATCGGCCGGCTGCGCGAGGGCGATGTGGTGCGCATCGACAGCGAGAGCGGCGAGCTTTGCGCCCTGGTCGACGCAGCCGAGTGGGCCGCGCGCGAACCGGCGCCGATCGATCTTGCCGGCAACGCCTTCGGCATGGGCCGCGAACTCTTCGCCCTCATGCGCGCGCATGCGGCACTGGCCGAGGAAGGCGGCGGAGCGCTTTACCCTGGGCCTGGTTGAGGGAGCGATCTTGGCCACGGATGAACACGGATGAACACGGATAAGAGCGGATGCTTGATGTGAGCGATCTCGCCATGATTGCAGCGTTTGGGACCTGCACATCCCGCCGACGACCTACTCGCGAGCTGCTGTCCTGCCCACTTCCAAATGCTCTTGATCCGCTTCTATCCGTGTTCATCCGTGTTCATCCGTGGCCAACCCGCTCTTCCCGAAGATCCGCGAGAACCACCGTGACATGAGTTCCAAGCTCGCCCTCATCGCCGACATCGGCGGCACCAATGCGCGCTTCGCGCTGACCGATCCGCAGGCCGAGCGCATCGAGATCCTCGAGCAGCGTTCGCTGCGCGCGGCCGAGTTCGCCAGCCTGCACCATGCCGCCGAGCACTACCTGGCCGAGGTCGGCATCACCCCGCGTCGCGCCACCATCGCGGTGGCCTGTCCGGTCAAGGGCGACGAGGTGCGCCTGACCAACCGCGCCTGGGCCTTCTCGCGCAGCGAACTACAGCGCACGCTCAAGCTCGATCGCCTGGGCGTGATCAACGATTTCGGCGCCGTGGCCTGGTCGGTGCCCGCGCTCGGACCGGCCGACCTGCAGCACCTTTATGGCCCCGCCGAGCCCTCGCGGCGCGGGCCCATCACCCTGATCGGTCCCGGCACCGGGCTGGGCGTGGCCCTGCTGGCCGGCGACGCGCAGCGCGGCTGGACCGTGATCGAGACCGAGGGCGGCCATGTCAGCTTCGCCGCGCTCGGCAACGAGGAGCAGATGATCGCGTCCTGGGCCCAGGCCCGCTTCGGGCGCGTCTCGACCGAGCGCCTGCTCTCGGGCTCGGGCCTGTCGCACATCGATGCCGCGCTGCGCGCGAGCGAGGCCCGCACCACGCGCGAGGCCGCCACCATCGAACTGCGCGAAGCGGCCGAGATCGTCAACGCCGCGCTGGAAGGCCACGACCTGATGGCGCGTCGCACCCTGGCCCGGTTCTGCGCCGTGTTCGGCAGCGTGGCCGGCGATGCGGCCCTGATCCACGGCGCCCA
>JANJTY010000327.1 GCA_024710865.1 Lysobacteraceae bacterium
GTTCTACCTGCCGCGCATCCTGATCAATCTGGCCGAAACCCGCGGCGAGGCCGCGGTGCAGGCACGCCTGCAGCTGATGGGCCGGCGCCTGTACCGCTTCGGCCACCTCATGTTCGGCCTGCTGCTGCTGTTTGGCCTGCCGCTCTGGCTCGGCTTCCGGTTCGCGCCCGAGTGGTGGCCGCCGGTCGCGGCCGGCGGCGGCTGGATGCACGCCAAGCTGACCCTGGTCGCGCTGATGTTCGGCTTCTACATCTACACCGGACGCCTGCTCAAGCGCAGCGCCGCGGGCGGCGACCTGCCGTCGCCCACCGCGCTGCGCTGGTTCAACGAAGGCGCCCTGGTGTTGCTGGTGCCCGTGATCTGGCTGGTCCTGGCCAAGCCGTTCTGATGCGCGCCCTCCTGCTCTGTGCCGCGCTGCTGGCGCTGGTGGCCTGTGCCGGGCGCGAGACGAAGCCCGAGCGCGAGGGAGAGGTCGGCCTGTCGATGGTCGAGGTGCCGGGCGACGAGCGCCTCGCGCTGGCTGAGAACGAGCGCTTCGAGTACCCACTGCCGGATCCGGCCAACCGCTTCCCCGAGTATCCACAGGAACGCCTGGCCGATGCGCTGGAACCGGTCGTGGTCTGCGTCGCGCTGAGCGTCGGCACCGGCGGCGAGGTGTTCCGCATCGATCCCGTCGCGACCGGCGAGGACTGCGAAGCGACCGCGGACGCACCACCGGCGTTCCGCGAGGCCGTGTTCGACGCGCTCGGCTTCTGGCGCTATGAGCCGGCGTTTCGCTGTATCTATCCCGAGGGCGTGCAACCCGGCGCCCTGGGCTGCATCGAGCCCGCCGAGGTCGTTCCCGTGGCGGTGCGCCTGCCCTACCGCTTCGTGTTCGAGCAGCGCGAGGGGCGCGGCCTGGTCGGGGCGCAGTGACCGCTGATCACGTTCACAGCCGGCTGTAGCGCCAGTCCACCGGTCGGCCGTTGCGGTAGGGCATGACGCCGTGGAAGGCACGCGGGTCGCTGTCGAACACCAGCGGCAGGAAGAAGCGGTCGCCCTCCCACATCGGCAGGTCGTGGATGCGTTCGAGGTCGACCCACTCCAGCGTGCCCTCCGGATTGCTGGCCGGCGGCGTGCCGGCAAACCGCGTGACCAGGAACACGAAGCCGAGCCAGTCCTCGCCGTTCTTGCCGAAGCCGGGCCAGTTGACGCTGCCGCGAAGCGCAAGCTCCAGGCACTCGATCCCGGCCTCCTCGCGGATCTCGCGCCGCATGCAGTCGACGATGTCTTCCTCCGGCTCCATCTTGCCGCCGAGGCCGTTGTACTTGCCGAGGTGTTCGTCCTCGGGGCGGGCGTTGCGGTGCACCAGCAGCACCTGCCGGCCGTCGGGCGAAAGCACGTAGCCCAGGGTGGCGACGATCGGACAGTAAGGCATGGGATCAATGCTTCATGTGGCGACGCAGGGCACGGCGCGCACGCAGTTCGCGCCAGGTCACCGCTATCAGGGTCGCCAGGGTCAGGGGCAGCACGATGGTGGTCATGACGAAGCTGAACTCGTCCAGGGCGTCGTGCTCCTGCGCGTACAGGATCAGGTAGACGGTGTAGGCCGCGTAGTAAGCGAAGAACAGCCCGCCTTCCCAGCGCGCGATGCGGTGGCCGCTGAACAGGATCGGCAGGCAGGCGGCGGCGACCGCCACCATCACCGGCAGGTCGAAGGTGAGGGCCGCGACGGAGACCGGAACGCCCCACTCGGAGACCGAGGCGCTGATGCCCAGCACGCCCAGCAGGTTGAAGATGTTGCTGCCCACCACGTTGCCCACCGCGATGTCGCGCTGGCCGCGGATTGCGGCGAGCAGCGAGGTCGCGATCTCGGGTAGCGAGGTGCCGACCGCGACGACCGTGAGGCCGATCACCAGCGAACTGACGCCCATGCGCTCGGCAAAGCTGACCGCGGACGTGACCAGCCAATCCGCGCCGGTCACCAGCAGGAACAGGCCCACGGCAACCAGGGCGACCTGCGCCGACCAGTGCCGGTCCCAGCCGCTGGCGACCTCGGCCTCGATCGCTTCGCTGTCGGCGCTGATGTTCTGGCGCGTCTGGCGGAACAGGAAGAGCAGGTAAAGCACCAGCAACAGGACGAGCAGGATGCCGTCGCTGCGCGAAATGATGCCGTCCCAGGCCTGCCAGAACACCAGCAGGGAGACCCCAAACATGATCGGCACCTCCTGTCGCACCAGCTGCCGGTTGACCACCAGCGGCGCGATCAGGGCCGAGAGGCCGAGGATGAGAAGGACGTTGGCGATGTTGCTGCCGACCACGTTGCCGAGCGCAACATCGCTGTTGCCGGACAAGACGCCGTTGACCGAGACCGCCAACTCCGGCGCGCTGGTGCCGAAGGCGACGATGGTCAGTCCGACGATCAGGGGCGAGATGCCGAAGCTGAAGGCGAGCTTGGAGGCACCGCGCACCAGCCATTCGGCGCCGACGACGAGGAGCACGAGACCCGCAATGAAGGTTAGGACGAGCATGGACGGGAGTCGGGAAGGCGAGAACCCGACATTATCCACGCCCGGCCGACTCCTTGCGCAGGCGGGTCAGTCCGCGGTCGGCACGGTGCAGCCGTCGTGATCGCACCCGCCCACGCGGGGGACTTCCGCTGCCGGCTCCGAGACGGGCGCCGCGGCCTCGCAGACCAGGGCCATGATCTCGGCGCCCAGGCGCAGGTCGTCCAGCCGCCCGAAGTGCGAGAGCCGGATGCGTCCGGCGCGGTCGATCAGGACCGTGCTCGGCGTGCCGCGCAGGGCGTAGGCGCGCATGGTCTGCGGAATGCGGTCGCCGGGCGTGGCCGCATCCACCGCGACCGGAAACGCGATGCGGTACTCGTGCAGGAAGGCGGCGAGCGCGTCCGGATTCATGGCGGCGTGGTGTTCGAACACGCTGTGCAGGCCGATCACCGCGACCTGCCCGGGCGGGAACAGCGCGGCCACACGCTGGGCCTGGGGCAGGGCGTGCGAGACGCAGCCGGGGCAGAGCATCTGGAAGGCTTCGAGCACGATCACGCGGCCGCGAAGGGCCTCCAGCGTGAGTAGCGTTTCGGTGTTGAACCAGCGCTCCACATGCAGCGTCGGAGCCTGGGTGGGGGCGTGGTCGGTCATGCGATCGCTTCGAGTGGTGTCGGGTAACTGGGGGTGGCGCGTTCGCGTTGCGCCCGCTCAGGGCGATTCGGTCTCGCGCAGGCGCAGCGACGCGGCATCGACCTGCGCGGCCTCGGCGGTTTCCTGCTCGGCGCAGTCGATGCGCAGCTCGCCGTGGCCGAAGGGCCGGTCGACGAAGCCGCAGTGGTGCGGCCGCTCCGATCCGGCGTGCGCAAACGGCTGGAAGAAGCGGCAACCCAGGCAGGTGCGGAAGCCGCTGGCCAGGCCGCTGTCCTGCGCCTGGCGAATCATCAGCTGCAGCAGGCGCAGCAGCTCGCCCTGCTGCGACGGCGTGAGCGCGGCGACCAGCGTGGCTGCAGCCGAATCCTCTCGCGCCAGCCGCGCCAGGCGCCGGCGCCCGGCCGCGGCCAGACGGATGCGGCTGGCGCGGCCATCGTCCGGATCCGCTCGGCGCGTCACATCGCCGCGCCGCTCCAGCGCCGACACCGTGTCGCTCAGGCTGGCCGCCGAAACCCCCAGCGCGGCCGCGAGTTGCGACAGGCGTAGCCCGACCGGCTGCGCCGCGAGCTGACGCAGCACGGCCTGCTGGGTGGGGTTGAGGCCGGATTCGCCCAGCTGCTTCCAGGCCTGCGCGCGCAGCAGCTCGGCCAGGCGGTCGAGGCCGAGGGCGAGCTGGTGGCTGCGGTCCGTGTCCATGCGATAAAGTTAGGACGCCGAACTAAAAGGGTCAAGCGGGGGGGGCGCCTCCTGCAGCACACCACGCGGCCATCGCAGTCCCCGGCGCTACACTCGGGCTTCGTTCCCGATCCGGAGTCCCGCGCATGAAAGTCCGAGCCGCCGTCGCCTTTGCCGCCGGCCAGCCGCTGAGCATCGAAACCGTCGATCTGGAAGGCCCGCGCGCGGGTGAGGTGATGGTCGAGATCAAGGCCACCGGCGTCTGCCACACCGACGAGTTCACCCGCAGCGGCGACGATCCCGAAGGCCTGTTCCCGGCCATCCTCGGGCACGAGGGCGCTGGCGTGGTGGTCGAGGTCGGCGCCGGGGTGAAGTCGGTCAGGCCGGGCGATCACGTGATTCCGCTCTACACGCCCGAGTGCCGCGAGTGCGAGTACTGCCTGAACCCGAAGACCAACCTCTGCCAGGCCATCCGCAGCACGCAGGGGCAGGGCCTGATGCCGGACGGCAGCAGCCGCTTCTCGCTCGGCGGCGAGAAGATCCACCACTACATGGGCACCTCAACCTTCGCGCAATACACCGTGCTGCCCGAGATCGCCGTGGCGAAGATCCGCCCCGACGCGCCCTTCGACAAGGTCTGCTACATCGGCTGCGGCGTCACCACCGGCATCGGCGCGGCGATCTGGACGGCGAAGGTCGAACCGGGTTCGCGCTGCGTGGTGTTCGGTCTTGGCGGCATCGGCCTCAACGTCATCCAGGGCCTGCGCCTGGCCGGCGCCGACATGATAGTCGGCGTAGATTTGAATCCGTCCAAACGCGCCCTGGCCGAGCGCTTCGGCATGACCCATTTCGTCAACCCGGCCGAGGTCGAGGGCGACCTCGTGCCCCACCTGGTCTCGCTGACCAGGGGCGGCGCCGACTACAGCTTCGAGTGCATCGGCAACACCAAGGTCATGCGCCAGGCGCTGGAGTGCTGCCACAAGGGCTGGGGCGAGTCGGTCATCATCGGCGTGGCCGGCGCCGGCCAGGAGATCAGCACGCGGCCCTTCCAGCTCGTCACCGGCCGGGTCTGGCGCGGCAGCGCCTTCGGCGGCGCCCGCGGCCGCACCGACGTGCCGCGCATCGTCGACTGGTACATGGACGGCAAGATCGACATCGACCCGCTCATCACCCACACGATGCCGCTGGAACGGATCAACGAGGCCTTCGACCTGATGCATCGGGGCGAGTCGATCCGGTCGGTGGTGGTGTTTTGAGAGCCGTGATTCGCTGAGAGGCCGGGATTCGGGATTCGGGATTCGTCGAGGAGCCGGAATTCGGGATTCGTGAGAGAGCCGGGGGGACTTGGGCTTCGGGGTGGCGGGCAGAGGGTGATTCGGGATTCGCGGGAAGCGTGGGACTCACAGGGTCGGAACGCTGGCACGGATGCGGGTTGTGGCGTCGAGCCGCGGCGTGAACCTGTCGAAGGCCCGCGGGATACCGTTCGTGGTGAGGAGCCGTCGAGGCGTCCGCGCAGCGGGCGATCGAGACGGCGTCTCGAACCACATCACGGGGTGCTTCAGGTTGCGCAGCCTAGACATGCGGTCGATGCTTCCGACTCGGTCCGCAACGCCTCGTTCACTGCATTGCTCCGCGTCCTCCGCTTTCCGCTCTCCAGCCGAACACTCCCGCAACCATGATCGATACCCTCACCGAACAGCGCTGCTTCGACGGCATCCAGGGCTTCTACCGGCACGCGTCCGACGCCTGCGCCGGGCCCATGCGCTTCGGCCTGTTCCGGCCGCCGCAGCCGGGCCCACGGCCGGTGCTGATCTACCTTGCCGGGCTCACCTGCAGCGAGGAGACCTTCGCGATCAAGGCCGGCGCGCAGCGCGTGGCGGCGGAGCTGGGGCTGATCCTGGTCACGCCAGACACCAGCCCGCGCGGGACGGGCTTCGAGGGCGCCACCGGCGACTGGGAGTTCGGCGAAGGCGCCGGCTTCTACCTCGATGCCACGCAAGCGCCCTGGTCGAGCCGCTTCCGCATGGCGAGCTACGTGGTCGATGAGCTGCCCGCCCTGCTCGCACAGAACTTCCCGGTGGATGTCGAACGCTGCGGCCTGTTCGGCCACTCCATGGGCGGGCACGGCGCCCTCACCCTCGCGCTCAAGCATCCCAGTCGCTTCCGCTCGCTGTCGGCCTTCGCACCGATCGTTGCGCCCACGCAGGTGCCCTGGGGACAGAAGGCGCTGCCGCGCTACCTGGGCGAGGATCGCGCCGCCTGGGCCGCGCACGACGCCACCGAGCTGATCGCAGCGGGTCATCG
>JANJTY010000343.1 GCA_024710865.1 Lysobacteraceae bacterium
CGGCCGCCGTTGTAGGGGTCGAGCACGATCAGGCCGCCGTCCACCGGCAGGCGCACCAGGAAGTGACCGGGAAAGGAGACGCCCTCCAGCGGCACGCCGAGGCGCCGTGCGACTTCCATCTGCACCACGCCGAGCGAGAGCGGGATGCCCAGGCGGCGGTCGAAGACCTCGTTGATGTAGCTGTTGCGCGGGTCGTAGTAGTCGGCGTCGTTGCCGGCGAAGCCTTGTTCTTCGAACAGATAGCGGTTGATCGCGGCGATGCGGTCCTGCGGGCTGTGCAGGGCGTCCATGCGCGGACGCAGGTCGGCGGCGTAGCGATCGCAGCGCGCCTCGTAGCGTTCGATGTCGAGGCTCGGGTACTCGTCCTGCGCCAGCAGCAGGCAGGCGCGCAGCAGCGGCATCTCGGCCGAATCGCCTTCGCCGAGCTGCCGCCAGAAGTGGTCGCGTGCCTTGTCCATGCGCACCAATGTGGGCCTGCAGCCAACCCGAATCAAGCGCCTCAGCGCGCGATCGTCGGTCCGAAGCGCAGTTCGTCGCCGACCGCGACGCCCAGCTCCGCGGCACGGCCGGAGGCCAGTTCCAGGGTGTAGCGCGCGGGTCCGGCGCTGGGGTAGTTCGGGCATTGGTTGCTGCGGCAGGGCGGCACGCGCTGGGCCATCGACACCAGCCGACGCTCGTCGTCGAAGTAGAGGATGTCGAGCGGTATGTAGGTGTTGCGCATCCAGAACGCCAGCGGCTGCTCGCGCTCGAAGATGAACAGCATGCCGCGGTCGCGCGGCAGGTCGTCGCGGAACATGAGGCCGCGCGTGCGGCTGGCGTCGTCGTCCGCGATCTCCACGACGAAGCGCTGGCCGCGCAATTCGACCCAGTCTTCGCTGCCCGTGGTGGCGCAGCCGCTCAGCAGGCAGGTGGAGGCGGCGAACAGGCAGGCTAGGACGAGGCGCACGTGCGGATCCGGGCTACGGGTCAGGCGCCATGATGCCGCAGGTGGCCGGTGAGGCGAAGCCCTTGGACGACCAGGGGTCAGGCGTACTTGCTCAGCACCCGCATCAGCGCCGCGACGCGCTCCCCCCGTGCCGTGGCATTGGGGGCCTCCGCGACTTCGTATTCCAGGCTGCAGGCCATCATCTCGAAGAAGGCGCGGTCCAGCGCATTGCGCACCGCCGCCATCTGCTGGGCCACATCCTCGCAGGCGTCGCCCGACTCGACCATGCGCAGCACGCCGCGGATCTGGCCTTCGGCACGGCGCAGGCGCAGGGCGATGGACCGCTGGTGCTCGGCACGCAGGGCATGGGCGGCATCGCGGGCGTCGCAGACCGCGGCGGCGGCTGTTCGGGAAGAGCTTCGGGCACGCGAGCTTGCCATGGCGGGAATCCTTGCGGCAGCGACAGCATGCTAGCACAGGCCCGCGGACGCCCCGCGCGTGGCCGACGCCGTCAGGATTCGACCGCCCGGTGTGTGCCCACCCAGCCCATGAGGCCTCCGGCCAGCGACAGCGGCTGGGCGAAGCCGAGCCGGCGCAGGGCGTCGGCCGCCAGGGCCGAGCGTCCGCCGCTGCGGCAGCAGAGCAGGACCGGCGCCTCGCGATGGGAGAGGACCGGATCCCGGACGCAATTCACTGCCGGATGGCCGTCGACCTCGAACTCCAGCACGCCGCGCGGAATGTTGACCGCACCGGGGATGTGACCGGCGGCGAACTCGCCAGGTTCGCGCACGTCGATCACCGGCGCGCCCGAGGCCTGCAGTTGCAGCAGGGTTTCGGCATCGATCTCGCGAATAGACTGCCTGGCCTCCATCACCAGGTCCTGGGCGGTTTTCATGGTTCTGCTCCAGACGGTGGGGACTGAAGGGTTCAAAAGTGATCGAGCGGCAATTTTAGGTAGCGCACGCCGTTGTCTTCGGGCTCGGGCAGGGCGCCGGCGCGGATGTTCACCTGCACGGCGGGAAGCAGCAGGGCCGGCATGTCGAGGGTCGCGTCGCGAGCCTCGCGCACACGCACGTACGCCGCCTCCGAGACGCCGTCGCGCACGTGGATGTTGCGTTCGCGCTGCTCCGCAATCGTGGTCTGGCAGGCGTGCTTGCGCCCGCCCGGTGCGTAGTCGTGGCAGACGAACACGCGCGTGCTCGCGGGCAGCCGATAGAGCCGCTGGATCGACTGGTACAGACGCGCCGCGCTGCCGCCGGGGAAGTCGCAGCGGGCGGTGCCACCGTCAGGCATGAACAGGCTGTCGCCCACGAACAGGGCGTCGCCGATGCGGTAGCTCACGCTGTCGTTGGTGTGTCCTGGCGTCGCGAGGACCTCGGCCTCGATCGTTCCCAGCTGGAACGCCTCGCCATCCTCGAAGAGGTGGTCGAACTGCGAGCCGTCGGGCGCAAATGCCTGGCCCAGGTTGAAAACCCCGGCGAAGGTCTTCTGCACTGCGCGGATGCCTGTGCCGATTCCCAACTTGGCTGTCGGCAGCGCGCGCCGCAGCCAGTCGCCGGCGCTGAGGTGGTCGGCGTGTGCGTGGGTTTCCAGGATCCAGATGACGTCCAGTCGGTCCGCGTGAACCGCATCCAGCATGCGCTGCGCGGTCCGCGTGCCGGTTCGGCCCGACTTCGGGTCGAAGTCGAGCACCGGATCGATCAGCACCGCAGCGGCGGAAGCGGGGTCGCGCACGAGGTAGCTGAAGGTGCAGCTGTCCGCGTGGAAGAAGGGAGTGACCTGTGGCGTCATGTGGGCGTCCTGGTGCGACCGCGCGGCAGCAGCTTGCATCAGTCGGTTAATTATTAGACGTTGCTAAATTAGAGTGTCACTGCATAGAATTCAAGCCGCACGTCCTGCCTGCGCCTCGACATGGGTACCGGTTCCATGAAACGCCGCACCGCCGCCCACCAACCCCTGGTCGAAAGCCTCGGCGCCCAGGCCGAGAAGGCTGCCGACCTGCTGAAGGCCATGGCCAATCCCCAGCGCCTGCGGGTGCTATGCCTGCTGGTCGAAGGCGAGCGCTCGGTCGGGCAGCTCAACGCCGAGGTCGAGCTCAGCCAGTCGGCGCTGTCGCAGCACCTCGCCAAGCTGCGCGAGGAGGGGCTGGTCGGCACGCGCAAGGATGCGCAGACGGTCTACTACAGCCTGGTGCCGGGTCCCGCGCTGGACGTGATCCGCGTCCTGCATTCGGTCTACTGCCCCGACGCGGGCAATCGCTCGATCTGTTCCTGAGGCCGCATTCGCGGCCGAGCACGCCGCGACGACTCGACACTGATCATGTCGCGGTTGTCATGGGAAGGGTTCCCCCACGGCCGGGGAGTCCTTGATCGCTCCGCAGGCCATTCAGGGCCAAGCCGTCGAACGAGAGGGATTCCGCCAGCCTCGCTTGGGCGATTGCAGGGATGACCGCCGCCACGTACTCGGGGCGCCAAGTGCTTCAATGCCGATCCATCTCGTGGTTTATCAGGACCACGCACTGCGAGGCGAACAGCATGGTCGGGCCCAGCGAGATCTTCCTGGCGCCCAGCCGCTCCAGGCTGTTGAAGGACTTCTTCGGCATCGGGATGTGGTCGGTGAGCAGGAAGCAGGGCGAGCCCTCGAACGCGCATTCGCGGATCGGGGTGCCCTTGCGGTCCATCACGAACAGGCTGTGGTCCTGGGCCAGCCCCTGCACCAGCCGCTCGAAGCTCTGGGTGCGGACCGTGATGCCGGACGCCACCGCGCGTTCCTCATCCTTGCCCATGCCGCGCGACGCATCCAGCGCGCTGGCGATCCGGCCCAGCAGGGTGCGCTCGTCGAAACCACCGATGTCGTGCATGGCGTTGGCTTCGAAGCGGATCGTGCGCGAGTAGTCGGCGGTGCTCTCCAGCACCAGGTAGACCGTGACGTCGGCGCGATGCGACTGCGCGATGAAGATCGAATTCATCAGCGTGTGCGCCAGGATCTCGGTGTGGGCCGCCTTCCCGACCTGGGCCAGCAGATCCTGGCTGTTGGTCGGTGCCGCCCGTGCTCTCAGCACGAAGGTTCGCATGGGGTCGCGCGCAATGGTTCCTTACGAACGCCAAGCCTAGCGCGTCCTGCGTGTCCTGCACCCGGCGTTCCGCCTGCCCTGCCAGGGCGGTGCAGATTCGATCCACCGCGAAGGTGCCCAGGCTTCCCGGCGGTGCGGCCCTGGGGCGAGCGGGCGGCAGGGTATCCGACGCACGCGCGGGAGCGCGCATCAGTCCAGCCGGGCGACCGCCTCGAAGCCGTCGCCGAACACGATCGCATCATTGCGCGGGGTCGCGGGGCAGGTGAGGGTGGCGGTCTGGCCGATGAGCGCCAACGCGGGGTCGTCGCCATCCTGGGCCCACAGGCTCACGCTGTAGGTCGCGCCGCAGCGGGCCGCGAAATCCAGGGCCACCGCCGACGGCGAGTGACTGCCGACAGGCGGATTGCTCAGGTCGGTGGCGAAATCGTAGGCCAGGGCGCTGTTGAAACGCAGCTGTATCCGGCGCAGCGGCTGGCCTGGATCGGTGCGGACGACGAAGGGCGCGACGCGCACGCGGCAGCG
>JANJTY010000357.1 GCA_024710865.1 Lysobacteraceae bacterium
GGGCGGCGCCGGGCGGCGCTTGCGCTCCTTCGAAACCACGTCGCTCACCACCAGTTCGCCCTTGGCGGCGGCTTCCAGGCGCGCGCGCGCGGCCTGCGCGTCGGTCGCGTTGGTGAGGTCGAACTGCTCGAACTTGCGCCCATCGAGCTTGAGCAGGCGAGCGGTGAAGGGCTGGCGCGCATGCGCGCACTCGGCCTCGACCGTCCAGTACTCGCGCGGCACGAAGGCTTCGATCTCCTCCTCGCGCTCGACGATCATGCGCAGGGCCGGCGACTGCACGCGGCCGGCGGAGAGGCCGCGCTGCACCTTGCGCCACAGCACCGGCGAGAGGTTGAAGCCGACCAGGTAATCGAGCGCGCGTCGCGCCTGCTGCGCGTTGACCAGGTCGTTCGAGACCCGGCGCGGGTGGCTCATCGCTTCCTTGATCGCACGCGGGGTGATCTCGGTGAACACCACGCGATGCAGCGGGCGACCATCGAGCAGGCCGCGCTCGCGCAGGATCTCGGCGATGTGCCAGGAGATGGCCTCGCCTTCGCGGTCCGGGTCGGTGGCGAGGAAGAGGGCCTCGGCGCCCTTGGCGGCCTTGGCGATGGCTTCGACGTGGCGCTCGTTCTTGTCGATCAGCTCGTAGTTCATCGCGAAGCCGCGCTCGGGATCGACCGCGCCTTCCTTCGGCACCAGGTCGCGCACGTGGCCGTACGAAGCCAGGACCTGGAAGTCCTTGCCGAGGTATTTGTTGATCGTCTTGGCCTTGGCCGGCGATTCAACGATGAGGAGGTTCTTGGCCATCGGTCTCGTTTGTCCTGCGCTATCCCGCGCGTCTGCATGCGGTGGCTGCGGTCCCCGCTGCCGCGGAGCGCAACCGCCGGTCCTGGAGCCGGGACCCAGCCCGGCGGCACCGCCTCCCCGGCACCCCGGCGAGGGGCGCCCCTTTTTTCACTGGAAACACAGGTGTCGCGGCCTGTCAAGCAAAAGCTGCACGGACGCGCCAAGCAGAACGGCCCATGCCGGTGACATGGGCCGTTGCGGGCATCCAGTGGGAGCGGGGCCTGTCAGTGCACGCGTTCGCCCGAATCCTCGTAGATCAGGTTCTCCATCCAGGCGAAGGCGGCCTCGGAACCGGGCTGGTTGAACAGCACCATCAGGACCACCCACTTGAGATCCTCGAGGTCGACGTCGTCCTGGTCTAGCGCCATCGCGCGGTCCAGCACCAGTTCGCGCTGCTGGGCGTCCAGCACGCCGCTCTGCTCGAGGAACATCAGGAAGCCGCGGCAATCGGCATCGAGCCGGGCCTCTTCGACATCCGCGAACAGCCGTACCGGGCCCGGCGCCCCGCCCGGGCTGTCGACGCAGAGCGGGCGCGACTGCGCCAGCGCATCGAGCCAGTCGAAGGCGCGGTGGATCTCGGAAGGGGAAAAACCGGCCTGGATGAGCCCGGCCTGCAGGGAGTCGCGGTCGCGGACGGCGTCGGGGTCGTCGTAGAAGTAGTTTTCGAACAGGTACAGCAGTACGTCCAGTAGGGTCTCTTTCATCCAGCCTCTGCCTGCGCCGGTATGGCGCGCGGTGGGGGACGTGTCAGGGGCGTCGCGCGTAGCGGCCGAAGGCGGCGCTGACCTCGCCGTCCAACTCCATCGCCAGCAGGATGGCGGATAGGTCCTCGACCGTCAATCCCGAGCGCAAGGCGAGCGTGTCCAGATCGACCGGGTCGTGGCCCAGGGCGCGACGCACGCGCGCGCGGCGTGGATCGGTCTCCGGCGCGGTCTGGCCATCGGCTGGAGCAGGGGCCGGATCCACACGCGCATCCAGCCGGGCACGCAGGTGGTCGGCCAGTTCCGCCGCCACCGGGCCGAGCGCCTCGATCACCTCGGCGCTGGTTTCCACCAGGGCGGCGCCCTCGCGGATCAGGCGGTGGCAGCCCTTGGCCATGGGGTTGTGGACCGAGCCGGGCAGGGCGAATACCTCCCGCCCCGCCTCGCCCGCGAGGCGCGCGGTGATGAGGGCGCCACTGCGCAGCGCTGCCTCCACCACCAGGGTCCCCAGGCTGAGGCCCGCGATGATGCGGTTGCGGGCCGGAAAGTGTTCGCGTCGCGCCTCGGTGCCCGGCGGGAATTCGCTGACCACCGCGCCCTTGGCCGCGATTTCGGCGGCGAGTTCGGCGTGTCGCGCCGGGTAGCTGAGGTCCGGCCCGGTACCGATCACCGCGATCGTGCCGCCGCCCACCGCCAGCGCGGCCCGGTGGGCGGCGGCGTCGATGCCTTCCGCCAGGCCGCTGGTGACGGTGAAGCCCGCGCGGGCGAAGCTGCGGGCGAAGTCGTCGGCCAGGTCGCGTCCGGCCGCGGTCGGATTGCGCGTGCCAACGATCGCGACCTGCGCGCTCCACAGCAGGTCCACCGCCCCTGCCACGAACAGGGCGGCGGGCGGGTTGGGCGCGCGGCGCAGCAGGGCGGGATAGTCGTCCTCGTCCCAGCTGACCAGTCTGTGGCCGGGCTGCGCGAGCCAGGCCAGGGCCGATTCCAGCCGCTGCGAATCGGCTTGCCGCATCGCGGCACGGGTGTCGGGGACCAGCCCTGCCGCCTCGAGCTGGGCGGGCGAGGCGCTGCAGGCGGCCTCCGCGCTGCCGAAGCGATCGAGCAGCCGGCGCACGCCGGAGGCGCCAAGCCGCGGCGCCAGCAGCAGGCGTAGCCAGGCCGACACGCGTTCGCTGGGTGCACTCATGGACGACAAACGAAAAGGCCCGGACGCAGCGTGCGTCCGGGCCCGGTTCGACGGACCGCCTGGGCTGCAGGCATCAGAGGTGGTCGGGCGCCTTGAGCTTGTCGTGCAGACGCGTGGGGCGAATGCCATTCATGACCAGCCCGTAGCTGACGTGATCGAAGGTGCGGAACACCATCACGTGCCCGTTGAACTCGTCTGGCAACTGCACTTTGTTCTGGTGCCGTTTCGCAGTGATCGCGTTGTGCGGGTGGGCGATGCGGTCGGCCACCTTCTCGCCGGGCGTCCAGATCGAGAACACGTCACCATTGACGATACCGTCCTCGCTGCCCACCGACAGCGCCACGACACGCCCCGGACCGGAGAAGGTGGAAGCATCGTCCGAAACCGCCAGGATTCGGGCATGCGCCGGAACGCTGGCCGGCTCGCGCGGCGTGAAGCTGAGGTCGTAGTCCTGTTGAGGCGCTGGCAGCAGCAGATCGCCCTCACCCACTTCGATGCCTTCGCCGGTCAGGAGCACTGTGGCAGGGTCGCCGGGGCGAGTGACCACCGCTGCTGCGACCTCACGCACCTCGTAACCAAGCACGCGGAACCGGTTGTCCGACGCCGCGTACTCCGCCCAGCGATGCGCCGGCGGCTGGTAGACGACCCCGCGACCCGCTTCCCAAGGCGTCCTACGCAACTGTTGGCGTCCGTCCGATACGTGCGGGTGGTTTGCGTAGCGGACCGTTGGCCGCACCACGATCAGACGGTCGCCTGAAGCGGCATCGCCCAGGCCACGAACGTACGCGACCTGTCCCGACGTGACGCGCTCGCGGCCGTCTTCGACCCCGATCACGTAGGGCAGGTTTTCGAACTCGCCTTCCTGGAAGACCCAGTAGCTGTCGAGGTAGGCCTCGATATCGGAAAGCGGGATCGCCTTGACTGCATCCGCGGGCTCGCGACGGATCTGCGGCGACAGCTTGGTGATTCCCAGCCGCGCCTTGCCGTCGATGTAGGCCAGGCTGATCACGTCACCGGGGAAGATCAGGTGCGGATTCTCGATCTGCGGGTTGGCCTGCCAGATTTCCGGCCACAGCCACGGCTTGTCGAGGAATCGTCCGGCGATGTCCCAGAGGGTGTCGCCCTTCTGCACCGTATAGGACTCGGGGTGGCCGCTGCGCAGTTCGGCTGCGACGGCAAATCCCGCGACGGTGATCAAGGCTGCTGCACTAAACGCAAGTAGTTTTTTAAGCATGGCCGCCATCTACCTGATTCCCCAAGCAGGTTGGGCTGACTATAGCCCAAACAAGGCGCCAGCGGAACGGTTCCTTCACCGCTTGCTTCCGGCGCCGCAGGCTACACTGTACACCTGCGCCGGCTTCTGTACCGGCCGATCATCCAGCCGTCCGACGTCGCAGCCATGGCCAAGCTCACCATCCTCGAATTTCCTGATCCGCGCCTGCGCACCCGCGCCAAACCGGTGGAGCGGGTCGACGCCGACCTGCGTCGCCTGATCGACGACATGTTCGAGACCATGTACGCCGCGCCCGGGATCGGACTGGCGGCGAGCCAGGTCGACGTGCACCTGCGCTTCATGGTGATCGACGTGTCGGAGACCAAGGACCAGCAGCTGGACTTCATCAATCCCGAGATCGTGGCGCACGAGGGCGTGCAGACCTGCCAGGAGGGCTGCCTGTCGATCCCGGGCATCTACGCCGACGTGAAGCGCCACGAGCGCATCGCGGTGCGCGCGCTGGACCGCGATGGCAACCCGTTCGAGATCCAGGCCGATGGCCTGCTGGCGGTCTGCATCCAGCACGAGATGGACCACCTCGACGGCAAGGTCTTCGTCGATTACCTCTCGCCGCTCAAGCGCGAGCAGGTGCGCAAGAAGCTCGACAAGCAGCGTCGCGCCGCGGCGGCCTGATCGACCCGCCCGTGCAGCCCTTGAAGCTGGTCTTCGCCGGCACGCCGGACTTCGCCCTGCCCTGCCTGCGCACGGTGCTGTCCGGGCCCGACGCCCTGCTCGCCGTCTACACCCAGCCCGATCGCCCGGCCGGACGCGGACGCCAGCTCGCGCCAAGCCCGGTCAAGCAGCTGGCGCTGGCGCACGGCATCGAGGTCCGGCAACCGGCCTCGCTGCGCGACGCCGACGCGCAGGCCGCGCTGCGCGCCCTGCAGCCCGACCTCATGATCGTGGTCGCCTACGGCCTGCTGCTGCCGCAGGCGGTGCTGGACATCCCCCGCTTCGGCTGCTGGAACGTGCATGCCTCGCTGCTGCCGCGCTGGCGCGGCGCGGCGCCGATCCAGCGCGCGATCGAGGCCGGCGACATTGAATCCGGCGTGTGCCTGATGCAGATGGAGAAGGGCCTGGATACCGGCCCGGTGCTGCTCAGCCTGGCCACGCCGATCGCGCCCGATGAGACCGGCGGCAGCCTGCACGACCGCCTGGCCGCGCTCGGCGCGGAAGTGCTCGGCGACGGCCTCAAGCTGCTGCGCGCCGGGCTCCGGCCCGCGCCGCGCCCGCAGCCGTCCGACGGCGCGACCTATGCGCGCAAGCTGGAGAAGTCGGAGGCCCTGCTCGACCTGACGCGGCCGGCGACCGAGCTGGCCAACCGGGTGCGCGCTTTCCACCCCTGGCCAGTGGCGGAGCTGGAGTTCGAGGGCGAACGCCTGCGCGTGCACGCCGCGAGCGCGCTCGATGTGCCGCACGCGCAGCCGCCCGGTACCGAGCTGGCGGCCACGCGCGAGGGTCTGGATCTCGCCTGCGGCGACGGCGCCCTGCGCCTGCGGGTCGTGCAACGCGCCGGCGGGCGGCCGCTGCCGGTCGGCGATTTCCTCAACGCTCGCCGCGCCCGCGCGCGATGAGCGAGGGCGCGCCAGCCCGCGCGGCCGCGGCAAGGGTGCTGGCCGATGTCCTGCGCGACGGACGCTCGCTGCGGAACGCGCTTGCGCCTGCTCTGCCGCAGCTTGCCGAAGCGCGCGACCGGGCCCTGGTCGAGGCCCTGGTGTTCGCCGCGTTACGCGGTCGCGTCCGCTACGAAGCGCTGCTGCAGCGCCTGCTGGAGCGGCCGCTGCCGCGCAAGCTGTCCGAGGTCCAGGCCCTGCTCCTGGTCGGGCTCGCCCAGCTGGACGCGCTCGGCATCACCCCCTACGCGGCGATCTCGGCCAGCGCGGAAGCGGCGCGCACGCTCGGCCACCCGCGCCACGTCGGGCTCGTCAATGCGGTGCTGCGTCGGTTCCAGCGCGAGCGGGACGCCCTGCTCGCGTCGATCCAGGCCGAGCCGTCCCTCGCGCACGGCCATCCGGCCTGGCTGGCCGCGGCCGTGCGCGCGGCGTATCCGGATGCCGCGGATTCGGTCATGCGCGCGAACCTGGCCGAGGCCCCGCTCTGGCTGCGGGTCAATCCGTTGCGCACGACGCGCGAGGACTACCTGCGTCGGCTCGCAGACGACGGCATCGAGGCCGAAGCGCCAGACTGGTTGCCGCAAGCCGTGTGCCTGCCGCAGCGCGTGGCGCCGACGCGCCTGCCGGGCTGGGCCGAGGGGTGGGTCTCGGTGCAGGACGGGTCCGCACAGGCCGCGGTCGAGGCACTCGATGCCCGTCCCGGCCAATGCGTGCTGGATGCCTGCGCGGCACCCGGTGGCAAGACCGCGCATCTGCAGGAGCGGGCCCGCGGGACGCTCGACCTGTGGGCGGTGGAACGCGACCCTGCGCGCGCCGAGCGCCTGGTGGAGACCCTGGCGCGGCTGGGACTCTCGGCCCGGATCGAGATCGCCGATGCGGCCGATCCGGGCTGGAGTGACGGCCAGCGCTTCGACCGCATCCTGCTCGATGCGCCCTGCTCGGCGACCGGCATCGTGCGGCGCCAACCCGACATCCTGGTGCACCGCCGTGCGCAGGACCTGCCGCCCCTGCTGGGCGAGCAGGCGCGCCTGCTGGACGCGCTCTGGCCTATGCTGCGTCCCGGTGGGCGCTTAGTCTATGCGACCTGTTCGGTGCTGCCCGACGAGAACGCGCGCCAGATCGATGCCTTCCTCGCCCGACATCCCGACGCCCACGCGCTGCCGGCGCCGCTGCCACTGGGGCGGCCGTCCGGCGCGGGCTTCCAGCGCCTGCCCGGCGAGGACGGCATGGATGGGTTCTTCGTCGCGCTGCTGGGTCGCAGCGCTTAGCCTGCTTCTCCTCGCCGCCTGCGGCGGCCGCACACCCGAGCGCGCGGTCCTGCTGCAGGCGCGCACGGGCGGCGGCGAGCAGCCCTGGATCGAGATCGAGCAACGCCTGCGTTTCTCGCCAACCCTGATCGAGGCGCTCGACAGCGGCATCCCGCTGCAGCTCGGCTACCGCTTCGACTGGTGCGAGGGCGCCCACGCCCAGGGCGCGCAACTGCAGCTGCGCTATGCGCCGCTGGGCGCCCACTACGAGCTGGCGGGAATCGCCGGTCCCGCGCGTCGCTTTGCGCAGCGCGCAGCACTGCTGGCCGCGCTCGACCGCGTGCGTCTGCCGCTGGCCAAGGCGCCGCCGGCGGAGTGCGCGCTGGTGGCTGAAGTCGCCCTGCAGCTGACCGCACTGCCTACGCCGTTGCGCTTTCCCGCCCTGTTCGAACCCGACCAGTGGCGCCTCGTGTCGGCCGAGACCCGATGGCCACCGGCTCCCCGCTGAGTCGCCTGCTGGCGCAGGCGCTGGCGCCGGTCGCAGCGGTGGTGCTGCTGCTGGTCGCACTCTACCTAGCCGCCGATGCCGAAGGGCTGGGACCGCGCTATGCGCGCTACTACCCGTATGTCTTCGTCGCTGCGGCCGCTGCCCTCGTGCTGCTGGTGCTCGCCATCGTGCAACGCGTCCTCTGGCTGCGACGCCAGTTGCGCCGCAACGAGCCAGGCGCCTTGCTCACCCGGCGCCTGGTTCTGCTGCTGATCCTGGTGGCGGTGCCGCCGGTGGTGCTGGTGTACACCTTTGGCCAGCGCTTCGTCGCCGCCACCGTGGATACCTGGTTTCACGCCAACACCGCCGAGGCGATGGACAGCGCGCTGGCGCTCGGGCGCCTGTTCCTGGACGAGCGCGTGGCCGGCGCCGCGGCCCGCACCGAATCCGCGGCGCGCCGCTTGGCCGGTCTGGGCGGGCGCGAGCTGCGCGCGGCGCTTGAGGCGGCACTGGACGAGTCCGGCGCCCTGCAGCTCGCGGTGCTGGGAGAGGATGGCCGCAGCCTGGCCGTGGCAGCGGCCCGCATCGACCTTCTGCAGGCGGCAGTACCGGAGAGCGAGGCCTTGCTCGCCGTCGCCCGCCAGGACCACTGGGATGCGCCCGAGAGCGACGGTGAGCGCCTTCGCATCCGCAGCCTGCGCCGGATCCCGGACGGGCCCGGCGAGCGCCGCCTGCTGCAGGGACTGTATGAACTGCCGGCCGAGCAGGCCGCGCTCGCGCTGAGCGTGGAGCAGGCCGCGCATGCGCAGCGTCAGGCCAGCTTCCTGCGCGAGTCGCTCAAGCTGGCCCTGACCCTGGTGCTGAGTTTCGTGCTGCTGCTGTCGCTGCTGCTGGCCGTGCTGCTGGCCTTCGCGCTGGCGCGCCGCCTGGTGCGACCCATTGGCGAGCTGGCGCGCGCCACCGAATCGCTCGCCGCCGGCCGTCCCGAGGCTCCCATTCCGGAACCTGCCGCCGACGAGCTGGGCTTCCTGGTGCGCAGCTTCAACCGCATGGTGGCCGAGCTCGAATCCGCGCGCGCGGCCGAGCGCAGCAGCGCCGCAGAAACCGAGCGCCAGCGCGCGCGGCTGGAGACCGTGCTCGGACGGCTCTCGTCCGGCGTGCTGGCGCTGGATGCCGAAGGCCGCGTCAGCGCCGCCAACGCCGCGGCCGAAGCCATCCTCGGCCATGCCCTGGACGCAGCACTGGGTCACTCGCTGCAGAACCTGGCGAGCAGCCGTGGCGAACTGGCGCCGCTGGTCGACGCCCTGCGCCGGCGCCAGGCCGATGGCGCGCAGGAATGGCGCGACGAACTGCGCCTGGCGCGCAGCGACGGCGCCTTGCGCCTCATCCTGCGCGGCGCGCGCCTGCCGGACGGCGGCATGGTGGCGGTGTTCGACGACAGCGCCGAGCTGGACCGGGCCCAGCGCGACGCGGCCTGGGGCGAGGTGGCGCGGCGCCTGGCGCACGAGATCAAGAATCCGCTCACGCCCCTGCAGCTCGCGGCCGAACGCCTGCGGCGGCGCCTGTTGCCCAAGCTGCAGGGCGAGGATGCCGAGGTGCTGGAGCGCGCCAGCGCCACCGTGATCGCGCAGGTCGAGGCGCTCAAGGCCATGGTCGATGCCTTCTCCGATTACGCCCGCCCGCCACCGCTGCGGCTCGACCGGGTCGACCTGGCGGCGCTGCTGGCGCAGGTGCTGGAGCTCTACGCCTCGCAAGCGCAAGTCCGCATCGAGACCCGAGTCGAAGACGAGCTGCCACCGCTGCGGGCCGATGCCGGCCGGCTGCGCCAGGTCCTGCACAACCTGTTCAAGAACGCCATCGAAGCAGGCGAGGGACGGGAGCTGTGCGTGCGCGTCGCCCTGCGCCGCGCCGCTCTCGGCGCGCGCGAGGGTGTCGAGCTGGAGGTGGCCGACGATGGCCCCGGACTGCCGGCCGGTTTCGACAACGCCTGGTTCGAGCCCTACCGCAGCGGCAAGCCGCGCGGCAGCGGCCTGGGCCTTGCGATCGTGCGCCGCATCGCCGAGGAGCACGGCGGCAGCCTGCGCGCGGCGCCGTCCGAGCTCGGCGGCGCTGCGTTCACCCTCTGGTTGCCCTGCTAGGGCCGCGCCGGCGGACCCGATCCCAGCCGTGCAGCGCCGGGTGCCGTCCGCGTCGGTGGCCTTACGCGGCGCGGGCTTGCCTCCGGCCGGCGGGACCGCCCATCGCGTCCGCTCCACCCGGGCTGCCGCTATCCTCGCGCCATGCTCGCCTTCGTCCTCGCCGCGTTCGCCGCCACCCAGGCCGATCCAACCCCGGCCGCCACGCCCGACCCTGAAACCCTCGACGCCATCCACGTCACCGCGCGCAGCGCGCGCGGGTCCGGCGCCGAGAGCGTCGCGCGGCTCGATACCGAGGCGGTCGAACGCGTCGCGCCGACGCATCCGAACGAGCTGCTGCAGCGCGTGCCCGGCGCCTGGATCAGCCGCGGCAGCGGGCAGGAGCAGCTCACCGCGATCCGCTCGCCGGTGCTGGCCGGCACCGGCGCCTGCGGCGCCTTCCTCTGGCTGGAGGACGGCATCCCGATCCGCCCCGCCGGCTTCTGCAACGTCAACCAGCTGTTCGAGCTGGACCTGCAGCAGGCCGACGCGGTCGAGGTGCTGCGCGGCCCCGGCAGCGCGGTGCACGGCTCGAATGCGCTGCACGGTGCGATCGAGGTGCGCAGCCACGTGCCGGGCGCCCGCCCCGGCGGCGAGATCGCGCTGGATGCCGGGCCACAGGACTTCGCCCGCCTGCGTGCGGCGCGCGAGGCGCAGGTTGGAAGGCATGCCCTGCGCGTCGAGACCAGCCTGACCGGCGCCGGCAGCGAACGCGCCGGCGAAGGGTATGGGCAGCAGTTCCTGCGCGCCGCGCTGCGCCTCGATGCGCCGGGCGAGCCGGTGCTGCGCCTGTCGGCGGCCAACCTCAACCAGGAGACCGCCGGCTTCGTCACCGGACAGTACGCCTACCGCGACGCGCGCCGCTTCGGCAACGAGAACCCCGAGGCCTTCCGCGACGCCCGCGCCCTGCGCGTCTCGGGCGAGTGGCGCTTCGCGCTGGACGGCGCGCGCAAACTGCTGCTGCGGCCCTACGCGCGGCGCGACGACATGCGCTTCCTGCAGCACTTCATCCTCGGCCAGCCGCTGGAGGCCAACGGCAGCCGCAGTGCCGGCCTGCAGGCCGTGCTGCAGGGCGAGCGCCTGGCGCTCGGGCTCGATGCCGAATGGGCCAGCGGCTACGTCGAGGAGACCCAGGCCCAGCCGCTGCGCAGCGGTTCGCCGCTGCAGCAGGCGATCCGGCCCGCGGGCCGCCACTACGACTACCGCGCGCGCTCGCGCCAGCTCGCGGCCTTCCTGCAGTGGCAGCAGGACCTCGGCGCCGCCTGGCGGCTGGAATCGGGCCTGCGCCTGGAGCACCTGCGCTACCGCTACGACAACCGCATGGCGGACGGCAACCTGCGCGAGGACGGCACGCCCTGCGGCTTCGGCGGCTGCCTGTTCAACCGTCCGGCCGACCGCCGCGATGGCTTCGGCGACTGGAATGCGCAGCTCGGCCTGCTGCGCGAGACCGGCGCCGACGGCCAGGCCTTCGCCCGCCTGGCGCGCGCCTTCCGCGTGCCGCAGGCGGCCGAGCTGTTTCGCCTGCAGCGCGGCCAGGACGTGGCCGAGCTGCGCAACGAACGCCTCGATGGCTTCGAGCTCGGCTGGCGGCGCTTCGGCGCACGCCATGCCCTGGAGCTGGCCGGGTACGCCTACCGCAAGCGCAACGTCATCCTGCGCGACGCGCAGGGCTTCAACCTGAGCGACGGCCGCACCACCCACCGCGGCCTGGAGCTGGACTGGCGCTGGCGTTTCGCGCCGGACTGGCGGGTGGAACTCAACGCCGCCTACGCGATCCAGCGCTACGCCTTCGACCGCGCCCTGGGCGGCGGCGAGAGCATCGTGCGCGGCAACGAGATCGACACCGCGCCGCGCTGGCTGGGTGGGGCGCGCCTTGGCCACGAGCACCCGCGCTGGGGCGGGTTCGAGCTGGAGTGGGTACACCAGGGCGGCTACTTCCTCGATGCCGCCAACAGCCGGCGCTACCCCGGCCACGATCTCCTGCACCTGCGCTGGCAGCGCGCGCTGGGCGGGGACTGGAGCCTGTCGGCGCGCCTGATGAACCTCGCCGACCGCCGCTACGCCGAGCGCGCCGACCTCGGTTTCGGCCAGTTCCGCTACTTTCCCGGCGCCGGTCGGGGGCTTCTCCTCGGACTGGCCTGGCGCGGCCTCTGAGGCCGGCGCGGGCCGGCGCGGGAATCCCGGCCGGGTGATACGAATCGGCGCGGACCTGCGTCAGACGGAAAGCGCCGCCACTGCGGCACCCCTTTCGTCCACCGCGAGTCCGCCATGTCCGCCCTGTTCCGCCCGCTCTCCGCCGCCCTGCTGCTGGCCTGTTCGCAGCTCGGCGCCGCGCCCGTCGTCGTTCGCGTGCAGGGCGAGGCGCAGCCGCTCGGCACCAGCGGCGCCCCGACCGTGTCGGCCGACGGCCGCACCGTGGTGTTCCGCTCCACCGCGACCAACCTCACCACCCCGGCCGCGGGCGGCACCCTGTTCGCGTTCGACCGCGCCAGCGGCGTGATCACCGCCCTCGCGCCGCAGGCCAACGGCAACCTGTTCGGACCCTCGGTTTCGGCTGACGGCCGTTTCGTCGCCTTCGAGACCACCGCCACCAACCTGGCGCCGGGCGAGGACTCGAGCTTCTCCGACGTGCTGCGCCTCGATCGCCAGGACGGCAGCTTCGTGCGCGCCAGCCAGGGCCTGGGCGGCAGCAAGGCCAACGGCGGCTCGGACAGCGCGGCGATCTCGGGCGACGGCCGCTTCGTGGCCTTCAACTCCCAGGCCAGCAACCTGGTGGTCGGCGGCACCACCACCGGCCGCGAGCACATCTACCTGATGGACATGGACAGCGGCGAGATCGAACTGGTCACCCGCAGCGAGTCCGGCGTGGAAGGCAACAAGGACGCCCTCGCGCTCGAGGCCAACGCGATGTCGAGCGACGGCACGCGCCTGGTGTTCACCGCGCAGGCCGAGAACCTGGCGCCGGTGTTCGCCGGCAACGTCTCGGACGTGTTCGTGCGCTACCGCGATCCCGAGACCGGCGAGTACGGCTTCGAGATGGTCAACCGCAGCGTCGGCGGCAGCGTCGGCACGCGGTCCTCCTCGCGCGGCTCGATCTCGCCCAATGGCCGTTACGTCGTGTTCCTCTCCGCGGCCGGCGACATCCACCCCGGCGGCGCCTCGCCGAGCGCCCTGTTCCTGCGCGATCTCGACGCCAACCGCCTCGACCCGCTGCCCCTGCCGGACGGCTACGACACCTGCACCCGCGCCCGCGTCTCGGACGCAGGCGACGTGCTGATGAGCTGCGCGCCGGATGCGCCCGCCACGGCGCAGCAGGTCTTCCTGGTGCGCCGCGCCGGCGGTGCGCCGCAGCTGATGAGCGTCAACCTCGACGGCCTGCCCGCCAACGGCAGCACCGCGCAGGCCTTCGGGATGAGCGCCGATGGCCGCATCCTCGCGATCGAATCGGCCGCCACCGACCTCGTGCCCGCCGACACCAACGTCGCCGCCGACGTGTTCCTGGTCGGCGAGCCGAACGCGCTCGCCGGCCTGTTCCGCGACGGCTTCGAATGAGTGCGCCGGTGCCTCAGCCGCGACGCAGCGGGAACAGGCGTTCCGCCCAGCTCGGGCGGGTCAGCCAGCCCACCGCGCGGTCGATGGCGCGAAGCCCGAGCAGCGCGGCCAGGCCCAGGCTGAGCGGAAGCAGCAGCAGCGCCGCCAGCCAGCGCGCCTCGCCCACGCCCTGCAGCAGCAGGGCGAAGGCGCCGGCGGCCGCCAGGCCCTTCACCACCAGGCCGTGCAGGATGTAGATGTTGATCGTGCGCTCGCCCGCGGCGCTGAACCACACCGTCCGGCGCGGAGAGAAGGCGAGCAGCGCGAGCGCGCCGAGCGCGCCGAGCAGCAGGCCGCCCAGGCGCAGCCCGCCGGCCCACCACTCGGGGCGTCCGAGCGCGGCATAGGGCAGGTTGCCGTAGATCCACTGCGGCGGCGCCGAGCGCAGGCACCAGCCGGCCAGCGCGACCAGGACCAGCACGGCGAGCGCCAGCCACGGCCAGCGCGGGTGGGCCTCCAGCCAGCGCGGAAAGACTTTCCCGACGCGGTAGCCGAGCAGGAAGAAGGGGAAATACACCAGCGCGCGCGAGGCGCTGAACTCGAGCCCGATGTCGTCGGCATAGCCGGCCGCGACCGCCAGCGCCACGGCCCAGGCCAGGCCAAAGCGCAGGCCGGCGAACAGGGGCAGCATCAGGCGCCACCAGAGCAGGCACATCAGGTACCAGAGCAGCCAGCTCGGCACGCTGTAGCCGATGGCAAAGGGCGTGGGCGTGTCGAACCAGGCCTTGAAGGCCAGGGCGTAGAGCGTCTCGAACGCGAGGTAGGGCAGCACCAGCAGGATCAGCAGCTGGCGGCCGTAGGCGGCATCGATGCGCTCGCGCGCATACACGCCCGAGACGAGCACCAGGGCCGGGGTCAGCGCGAGATAGAGCGCGCGGTAGGCCGCATGCAGCAGCGGATCCGGATCGACGATGGGTTCGAGCGCATGGCCGAACACCACCAGGGCGATGGTCAGGAAGCGGGCGTTGTCCCAGAACGGCTCGCGCGCGGCCGTCATTGGCGCGGATCGCGCAGGCGCGGCGCACGCGCGCCCGCTTCGCTGCTGCGGTACGGATTGATGTCGAGCCCGCCGCGGCGGGTGTAGCGCGCGTAGACCGACAGCCGCCGCGGTGCGCAGCGCGCCTGCAGGTCGCAGAAGATGCGTTCGACGCAGTGCTCGTGGAAATCGCTGTGCTGGCGGAAGCTGACCAGGTAGCGCAGCAGGCCGGCGCGATCCAGGCGCGGGCCGGCGTAGGCGACCTGCACGCTGGCCCAGTCCGGCTGGCCGGTGACCGGGCAGTTCGAGCGCAGCAGGTGCGAGACCAGGGTTTCCTCGACTTCGTCGCCTGCGGCAGCGGAAAGGAAGGCCGACTGCGGCGGGCCGTAGCAGTCGATGTCGAGTTCGATGCCGTCGATGCAGTCGCCGGCCAGGCCGGCGAGCGCGCGCGGGAAGTGCGCGGGTTCGAACAGCTGCACGGCCACGTCGCCGCCGGCCGCGGTCGAGAGGTCCCGCGCCAGCGTCGCCTGCAGCGCCTCGACCGAGGCGATGCGCTCCTGCGCGAAGCCGTTGAGGTAGAGCTTGAAGCTCTTGGATTCGACCAGGTGGGTCGCGGTCGCCGGCACGGCGAATTCGGCGATCGCCACGCGCGGCTTGCCGCGCGCATCCAGCCAGCCCAGCTCGTACCCGGTCCACAGGTCCTCGCCGTGGAAGGGCAGGTCGGCGCCGAGCCCGAGCGCGGCACGCTGCGGCGCGCGCGGGATCGGGAACAGCAGCTCGGGCGCGTACGCGCCCGGGTAGTCGACGCTGCGGCCGAGGCTGGAGTCGTGCGCGGTGCTCATGCGGTGCGTGGGCCAGGCCTGGACCGGGCGCGCCATGCTAACCCCTGGCGGCGAGGCTGTGCAGACGGAGGCCGTGGTCGGGCCACGGCCTCCGCCGCATCGCCCTGCGTGGAATCAGCGCGCCACCACGCCGAGGCCGCGCGCGCCGTTGCTGCCAACCAGCACCAGGCGACGACCGCCCTCGCTGCGCTCCTCCAGCCAGCCGCGGCCACGGTAGGCATCGGACTGCGGCGCATCCTGCTCGACCAGCTCGAAGTCGAAGAAGCCGGCCTCGGGCTCGGTGAGCCAGAGCCGTCCACGCAGTCCGCAGGCCTCGGTTTGGGTGCCGGAGCTGTCCTTCGTGCCGAGGCAGATGCTGCCGTCGGGCTGCACCGACAGCGGCACGGTGACATCGCCGAACTGCCAGCGCAGGTCCACCAGGTACTCGCGCGAGACGCCCGCAAGGGACAGCGGCGCCACGAGCGCGGCACCTTCGCGCGCCGCGAACTGCCAGCGACGGTGCTCCCAGGCGCTGGAGTTGCGCAGCTCGAGTGTGTCCGGCTGTAGCGCGGCGACGCCCTGCCAGGCACCGCGCGGACAGCCGAAAGCCCCGTCAAGCTGAGTCGCGGTCCAGGTGTTCGACCACTCGCTCAGGCGGGCCCGCAAGCCCTCCAGAGGGAGCGCCTCGACGCTACCCAGGGCGACGCACGGCATTGCGCCGACGTAGCCGCCCGTCGGTGAGCGATCCGGCCAGCTGCCCTGCTCGATCGCCCAGATCCGGCCGTCCGGATCAATCGCGCCGATGCCTGCCTGGGGAAAACCCTGGGCAGCCTCACCCTGCACGCGATCGATCTCGATTCCGACCAGGCCCTGCAGCACCGGCGGCTCGGCGGAAAGCACGCACTCGCTGGCATGGATGCCGGTGAGGCGACGCAGCTCGGTGCTGCCGCTGCCGAACTCGGGCGAGTTCGCGTCCCAGTGCAGCAGGCCGCGGTTGCAGTCGTCGAACTCGATCACGACCGTGCCCCATTCGGGCATGGCGAAGTCGCTGCGGTCGAAGCTGCCGAAGCGAAGGCCGGTGGGCGCCAGCGCGGTGGCCTCGATGCGGCGACCCTCGATGCGGCCGTCCATGTACAGGAAGAAGGGCTGTCCTTCCGTGTCGTAGAGGTACCAGAACACCAGGGCGCGGTCGGGTGCGATGACCTGTAGCGACAGGCCGTGGCCGGACTGCCCGGGGTTGTACCAGGCGCCGCTCAGGCCGGGCGGAAGCGCGGCCTGGGCGGTGGGTGCCAGGGCCAGGCCAAGGGCCAGGGCGAGCGGACTGGCGATGGTGCAGCGGCGATGCTTCATGGGAAAGGCTCCGTCATCTCGAGGGACCCGTACGTGCGGGTCGCGTTGTGGTTGGGCGCATGGCCATCGCCCGCAGGCGCGGACGGTGGCTGGCGGTGGGATCGCGGCCTGCGCAGGTTGGTTCCCGCGAGGCGGGACGGGCCGCAGCCAGGGGCGACCCCACCGAACGCAGGTACGCAGGATGGCGGCGATGGCGACAGAGGGCGCGAACGGCGCGAACGGCGCCGGCGCGGCTGGCCGCTAGCCGCGGTGCTCGCGCGCCAGGTAGTCCTGCGACTGCATCTCGATCAAACGGCTGGCGGTGCGCTCGAACTCGGCCGCCAGGCGTTCGCCGCGGTAGAGCCGGGTCGGCGGCGCGGCGGCGGTGAGGATCAGGTTGACGCCACGGTCGTAGAACTCGTCGACCAGATGCACGAAGCGGCGCGCGGCGTTGTCCTGTTCCGGCCGCTCGAAGCCCGGCACGCCGCCGAGCAGGACGGTGTGGAAGTCGCGCGCGATCTCGATGTAGTCGGCCACCGCGCGCGGGCCTTCGCACAGCGCGGCGAAGTCGAACCAGGCCACGCCCTCGGCCGCGTCGCGGGTCGGGATCTCACGCCCGTTTACGTGCAGCGGACCGGGTTCGGCCACGCATTCGGCGGTGAGCGCGGCGAAGCGCTCGCGCAGGAAGCTCTCGGCGTCGGCATCGAGCGGGTGGCGGTAGACCGGCGCCTGGCTGAGCGTGCGCAGGCGGTAGTCCTGCGCGCTGTCCAGGCGCAGCACCGCGCAGTGCGCCTCGATCAGGGCGATGGCGGGCAGGAAGCGCGCGCGCTGCAGGCCATCGCGGTAGAGGTTGGCCGGTGCGGTGTTGGAGGTGGTGAGCAGGGTCACGCCGCGCGCGAACAGCTGCTCCAGCAGGCGACCCAGGATCATGGCGTCGCCGATGTCGGTGACGATGAACTCGTCCAGGCACAGCAGGCGCACCTGCTCGGCGATGTCCTCGGCCACCCGCGCGAGCGGATCGCTGCGCTCGCCGAGCTGGCGCAGGCGCTCGTGCACCTCGCCCATGAAGCGGTGGAAATGCACGCGGCGCTTGGCCGCGATCGGCAGGTGCTCGACCAGCAGCTCGGTCAGGAAGGTCTTGCCGCGCCCGACCGCGCCCCAGAGGTACAGCCCGCGCGGCGCCGGCGGGGGGGAGCGCCCCGGCAGCAGGCGCGCCAGCCAGGGACGCGGCGCGCGCGCGGCGGCGAGCAGCGCGTCGAACAGGCGGTCGAGCTCGACCAGGGCGGCGCGCTGGGCGGGGTCGTCCTGCCAGCGTCCGGCGGCGACGCCGGCGGCATACGCCGCGCTCGGTCGCAGCGCGACGGTGTCGGGCTCGCGCGTCACGCGATCGCGCCGCTCAGGCGCGCGCGGGCGGCAGGTTGGCGCGCACGCCGTTCTTGATCGCGCCGCGCAGGTCCATCAGGCGGCGGTGGAAGAAGTGGCCGGTCTCGGGCATGCGCACCAGGGTCGGCGCCTCGTCCATCGACTCGACCCAGGCGAATACCGCCTGCGGATCGACCACGTCGTCGTCCTCGCCCTGGATCACCAGCCAGGGGCAGGTCGGCGCCAGCACGGCGGAGAAGTCCCAGCGTCCGGCCGGCGGCGCGACCGAGATCATCTGCTTCACCGGCAGATGGCGGGCGGCGAGCAGGGACACATAGGCACCGAAGGAGAATCCGGCCAGCCAGAGTGCATCGTCGGGGCGCTGGCGCTGCACCCACTCGGCCACCGCGAGCAGGTCGAGGGTTTCGCCGCGGCCCTCGTCGTACTCGCCTTCGGACTGCCCCGTGCCGCGGAAGTTGAAGCGCACGGTGGCGAGACCGAGCTCGCGCAGGGCGCGCCCGATCATGGTCACCACCTTGTTGTGCATGGTGCCGCCGTGGACGGGATGCGGGTGGCACACGATGGCCACGCCGGTGCGCGCCTCGTCCGGCTCGGGCAGGTCGACGACGGTCTCGATCCGGCCGGCCGGGCCGGACAGAAACAGCTCGGCCTGGGTGGTCGGGAAGGCGGGTTCGCTCATGCGCGGCAGGACGAAGCTGAAAGCGGGGATGATACCGGAGCCCGGGCGTACCGCGCCGGGTCTCGCTCGCGGCGCCTGAATGCCGCGCTCAAGCCGAGGTTTTGACGCTACGTTGAGCGACGATCGACGCGGAACGCTGGATGATTCGAGCGGTTCACTGGCGCGCCGGGGCCCCGCTGCGGGCAAACTCGAGCGCGAGCAGCAGCGGATCATGGTCCGCGGCACGGTAGGCATCGGCGCGGTACCAGGTAGCCTGGCGCTGGCGGCGGGCGTAGTCGAACGCTTCGGACTCGTCCGCATTGGTATGCCAGTGCAACGCCACGCCCAGCGACGGGGCCAGACTCGGACTGGCCAGGGCATGGTCGAGGCGCCCGGCCCGGCCCTGGAACACGAAGCTGTGCGGCGTCGCGCCATTGCCTGGTCCAGCGGCATCGCGCCAGCCGGCGGCGCGCAGCAGGCGCAGTGGATCCTCCTGGCTGTAGGCGTTGAAATCGCCCACCAGCAGCGCATTCGCGTTGCCCAGCCCGGCCGGGTCGCCCAGTACCCAGGCACCCAGTTCGCGCGCGGCGTCGACGCGCGCGGCGTTCCAGCAGGCCTGGCCGTCGCCGCGGTCGCGGTTGGCCTCGTCGGCCTCGTCGCAGCCGCCCTTCGACTTGAGGTGCAGCGCGACCACGGCGAAGGCAGGGCCGCCGCGGTGGGCCCGGAAACCCTGCAGCAGGGGCGGGCGGTTCTGCGCCGCGAAGGCGCCGGTCTCCAGAGTCTGCGGGCGGCCCACCGGCTGCACCCGTCCGGCGCGGTAGATCAGGGCGACGCGGATCTCGTCCGCGCCCGGACCCTGACCGGCATCGACGAATCGATAGTCGCCGTCCTCGCCGAGGCGGGCATTGAGCTCCTCGACCAGGCGGGCCAGGCTGCTGCGCTCGTCGAAGCCGTCGTTCTCGACTTCCATGAGGGCGGCGATATCGGGATCGAGTGCGAGCAGGGTGGCGATGTGCTTGTCGCGCTGGCGCGTCAGTTCGGCGATGTCGCTGGCGCCGCGCGCGGTGGGGAATCCGCCGCCACGTCCGTCGCCGTTGAACAGGTTGAGCAGGTTCAGCCCGGCCACGCGAATGCCCGGCGGCAGTTCGGGCGGCGGCGGGCGCGGTGCCTGTTCGATGCGGTCGATGCGCTCGGTGAGCTGCAGGCGGTACTGACCATGGCGCTGGTCGAGCACGCCGCGCACCCCCTGCAGCACGCTGCCGGCGCGCAGCGGCGCCTCGGGCGAGAGCGGCTCGGGCAGGAACCAGAGTTCGCGCGGGTACTCACCGCCGCGCGCATCGTCCAGGATCAGCTGGCGGCGTGCGTTGTCCACGTCCAGGCGGCGCGCCGCTTCGCCCGGCGGGTGCACGTCGGTCGGCTGCAGCAGGCGGCCCCCGAAGCTCGCCAGCAGCTCGCCGAAGCGCAGCAGGCCGGCGTTGCCGCTCAGCGTCAGCGCTGCGCCGATCTCCAGCTGCATGCCTTCGTAACGCTCCCATTCGCCCGGCCCGGGCGCGACCGCCAGCACTTCGGTGCGCGCCTGGCCGCGACCCAGCGCCTGCAGGCGCACATCGGTGAGTGCGGTCAGGGTCGAGTCGCCCTGGCCCTGCTCGGCCACGGTGCCGTGCACGATCAGGCGGTCGCCTCGCCGTGGCCGGGGTTCCTGGTCTCGGCCGTACACGACGAACAGCGCCTCCGACGTCGTCGGGTCGGTGTCCTCGGCGCCGACCGCCGACTGCAGGAAGAAGCCGCCCAGGCCCTTCACGAAGTTGCCGGTCACCACGCCCTCGACGGCGACCGTGCGCCCGATCAGGGGGCTGCTGCTGCCGCTGCCCTGGACGTGTCCGATGCGCACCGGCTCGTCCTCGCGCGGAGCGTCGGCGCTGCCCTGCGGGCCGCAGGCGGCGAGGGCGAGGAGGGTCAAAAGGGAAGCGGTCGCACGCATCGGCAGGATCCGTAAACGGCAACGCCGCCCGCAGGCGGCGTCGTCCAGGTGCGGGAAAGGCTGGAGCTTACTGCAGGTTGTCGAGCATCCAGGTCACCGCGACCTCGACCTGCTCGTCGGTGAGCGACGGGTTGCCGCCGCGCGCAGGCATGATGCCGGCGCTGCCCTGGTAACCCTCGATCGCATGCCGCAGCAGGGTTTCGGGGCCCTGGGCGATGCGGTCGGTCCAGGCCGCGCGGGCCAGGGTCGGGGCGCCGCCGGCGCCGCTGGTGTGGCAGGCGCCGCACAGCTGCTGGTAGATGAAGCCGCCGTCGGTGCTGCCGCCGTAGGCGACCTGCGAGGCGGCGGCCTGGCGCGCGGCCTCGGCCGCAGCGGCCATGGCGGCGCGGCCGGTGTCGCCGGCGTAGACCGCGCCGACCGGGCGCAGGCGCTCGGCGACGCGCGCTTCGCTCACGCCGGTGCTTTCGCGCTCGGCCGAGTTGTTGATGTAGATGCCCAGCAGGATCAGGACCAGGGTCAGCAGCATCAGGCCGCCGATGACCATGGAGAAGTGGCGCATGAAGACGAGGTCGTGATGACGCAGCACGGTGTCACCCTGGGTGGTGGCGGGGCGCGGGCCCCGGCTGGAAAAGGCCGCAGAGTATAGCGGTGGCGGGGGTGGCGAGAAAGCGCGCCGCTTTCAGCCGGCGCAGGCCGCAGCCAGCTCCGCCCGTTCGCGCGCCAGCCAGGGCGGCAGGGACGCGGGGTCGAGCCGGCCGAGCCGGGCGCAGGCGGGGGCGCGTGCAGCGCGCTCGTCGCCGGCCAGCGCGATGGCCGCGGACAGCAGGACGCGCTCGGCCTCGGCGTAGGGCGCGTACGGTTGCGGTGCCTCCCGCGCCAGCGTGGCCAGGCTGGCCGCCGCTGCCTCAGGCAGGCCGGCGGCCAACTCGGCCCGTGCGCGGGCCTGGGCGACCAGCCCGCGCAGGCGGTGTTCGGGCGGCAGGTCGCCCACCGCGCGCGAACTCTCCCGCGCGATGCGCAGGGCGTCCTCGCCGCGTGCAGCGACGGCCAGGGCTTGCGCGAGGTTGGCCGCGATCAGGATCCGGTTGGGGTCGGTGCGCGGTGCTGCCGCGTAGGCGCGCTGGGCCTGTTCCAGGTCGGCCACGGCGACGTCGGCGCGGTCCAGCAGCAGGGCCGCGAGACCGGCGCCGCGCAGGGCGAGGGCGATGGCCGGGTCGGCGCCCTCCGGGGCGGACTCGAACTCGCGCAGCGCGGTGCGATAGGCCGACTCCGCAGCGGCGTAGTCGGCCCGCGCCAGCATCAGCGCACCGCGGCCGATCTCCAGCGCGCCGCGCAGCGCATGCGGCGTTTCGCCGCGCGCCGCCAGCTGGCTGGCACGGTCGAACTCCGCCGCGGCCTCGTCCAGCCGGCCGGTCTCCAGCAGCACCAGGGCGAGCTGGTGGCGGTCGGAGATGCTGCGCGCGTGGCTCTCGCCGAAGCGGCGGGCGTGCACCACCAGGGCCTCGCGCAGCAGGGTCTCGGCTTCGCCCAGCTGGCCGGTTTCGCGCAGCACGCCGGCCAGCAGGGCGGCGGTGTGCGCCACGGTCGGGTGATCATCGCCCAGCAAGCGTCGGTACATGGTGTGCGACTGGCGCAGCAGGCGCTCGGCCTGGGAGGCGTCGCCCAGGGCCACGCTGGTGCTGCCAAGGTCGCGCAGCACCTGCGCCACCTGGGTGTTCTCGCCGCCGAAGTCGGAGCGGAAGATCGACAGCGCCGCCTCCAGGTGGCTGCGCGCCTCGCCGTAGTCGCCGCGGCCCAGCGCTAGACCGCCGAGGTAATAGAGGTCGCGCGCCACGGCTTCACTGCGCTCGCCTCCGGCCTGGCGGTCGAGGTCGAGCGCGGTGCGCAGCTGGCCTTCGGCGTCGGCGAAGCGCTGCTGCCCGCGCAGTGCTTCGCCCAGCAGGGCGCGGGCGCGCGCATGCACCGCCGGCGCGCTGGCCCCGGCCAGAGTCATGCGCGGCAGCAGGGTTGCTTCGGCGGCTTCGAACTGGCCGCTGGCGACCTGCGCCTCGGCCAGGTCGAGTTGGGTCTCCAGGGTGTGGCCCGCGTCGGCACCGAAGGCGATCTCGCTCTCCGCCGCGGCCTGGGCCAGGGCCTCCTGTGCGCGGCTGTATTCGCCCAGGCGCAGGTACAGGCCGCCGAGCAGGCGGCGGAACTCGGCCGAAAGCTGCGGCTCGCCGGCGAAATGCGCCTCGACCCGGCGCTCGCCTTCCTCCAGCAGCTCGCGCGCGGACAGATCGCGCCCCTGTGCCAGGTTCGGATCGCCCTGCGCGAACAGGCCGACCAGGAACTCCTTCACCAGTTCGGCCCGCACGGCCTCGGCGCGGGCGCGCTCGGCCTGCCACCACAGGCCCACGCCCGAGGTCGTGATCAGAACCAGGATCAGGCTGACCACCGCCACCCCGGCGCGCTGGCGCTGCAGGAACCGGCCGACGCGGTAGCCGAACTCATCCGGCCGGGCCCGGATCGGGCGCAGGTCGAGGTGGCGGCGCACGTCCTCGGCCAGGGCCTCGACCGACGAATAGCGGCGCTCGGGCTCGCGCGCCAGGCAGCGCAGCACAATGGTGTCGAGGTCGCCGCGCAGGGCGCGCGCCGCGTCCGGCGCGGCCAGCTGCGAGGGCGGCGTTGGCGCGCCATCGAGCATGGCGCGCACCAGGCTGCCGTCGGCCGCCTCGCCGCGGAACGGGCGCTGCCCGGACAGCAGCTCGCACAGCAGGACGCCGAGCGACCACACGTCCGTCGCCACGCCCACCGCCTCGCCGCGGTGCTGCTCGGGCGAGGCGTAGGCCGGCGTCAGCGGACGCAGCTCGTGGGTGGCATCGGCGCGCGCCGCATCAAGCAGCTTGGCGATGCCGAAATCGAGCAGCTTCACCTGGCCTTCGGCGGTGACCAGGATGTTGCCGGGCTTGAGGTCGCGGTGAACGACCAGACGCGAATGCGCGAAGCGCACCACCTCGCAGACCTGCAGGAACAGCGCCAGGCGCTGGCGCAACCCCAGGCCATGTGCGTGCTCGGTGATCGGCACGCCGTCCACGAACTCCATCGCGAACCAGGGCAGGGCGTCCTCGGTGGTGCCGCCCTCGATCAGGCGCGCGATGCCGGGATGGTCCAGCTCGGCCAGCATTTGGCGCTCGGCCAGGAAGCGCGCGCGCCTCGCCTCGCTCGCCAGCGCCGCCGACAGCAGCTTGATCGCCGCGCGCTGGCTGAAGGGTCCGTCCTCGCGCTCGCCCAGGTAGACCACGCCCATGCCGCCGCGGCCCAGCTCGCGCCCGATGCGCCAGGCCCCGATGCGCTGTCCGACGCGGGCCTGCGCCGGCGGACTCAGCCAGGCCGGCGCGGCGCCGACCGCGCGCACCAGGCGCAGGGCATCGGCGCGCAGCGCCTCGGGCACGGCCTGCCCCAGCAGCCAGGCCTCGCGTTGTTCCTCGGGCAGCTCCAGGGCCTGTTCGACCAGCGCGTCCAGCGCGCGCCAGTGGGCCGGATCAGGCAGGGCCACGTCCGTTGTCCTCGCCCAGCGCCAGGGTGAGCAGGGCGCGCGCCTTCTCCCAGTCGCGCCGGATGGTGCGCGCGCTGGTGCCGAGCAGGCCGGCGACCTCCTCCGCGGTGAGGCCGGCGAAGAAGTACAGCTCGACCACCTCGACCAGGCGCGGATCGATCGCCTCGATCCGGCGCAGGGCTTCGTCCACCGCCAGCATCTGTTCCGGACCGACCTGCTGCTGCACCTCCAGCGCCGCCTCCAGCTCGACGTGCGCCTCGTGCCCGCCGCGCTTGGCGGTCAGCCGCGCGCGTGCGCGATCGACCACGATCTGCCGCATCGTGCGGCTGGCCAGACCAAGGAAGTGGGCGCGGTCCTTCACCTCGGCCAGAGCGCCGCGGCAGAGCTTCAGATAGGCCTCGTGCACCAGCGAGGTCACCTCCGCCACCGGCCGCGCATGCCCGCGCAGCTCGGTCTGAGCCATCGCCCGCAGCTGCCCATAGAGCAGCTCGAAGAGCCGCTCCGGCGCGCGCGGATCGTTCGGATCGAGTTCGGCGAAAAGCTGGGTGACGTCGGCCATGGCGGGTGGGTCGCTGCAGGCCGCCACTGTAATGCAAAGCGTGGGGTAGCGGATGTGGTTTCGCCCAAGGGGTTGGTTGCATCGAATGGCTCTATGTGCCTCCCGTTGACGTTCCACGTCTTTCGCGAGTGATTGCACCTGCTTGAACGATCACGCCGCGTCAGGAAGGTGTACGATTCCCCGTCGATTCGCATCGAAGCGGGGCTGACGGAGAACTTCAGTGCGGACAGGTTTGATACGGGAGCGCGTATGATTTGCGAGTGGACTAGGAAATTCTTTTTCGTGTTCCTGGTGTGCATTGCGAACCATGGTGCGAATGCAGGGTGTTCCGAGTCGCAGCGATTCGTGGAGGCAGGGAGTGGAACAAGCCATATCATGCATGAGGGCTTCTGTTCCACAGACCAAGCAGCTGACGCTGCGTGTCTTGCGGTTGCAGCACGTCATGGCTACTTCTTTCAACATTGTCTGCAGAGCGACTTGCCCTACTTCTCCAGGTGGGGGGGATGGTGGTGGCACCAGAATGGTGTCCAGATCATCCCGTTTCATTTCGCAGAGTTCCGCTTTCCGCCACCGAGAGCCAACGAACCTCCCGGACCCGGCCACCAGTTCGACGGCTGCGAAAAGGAAGGCAACCCCTGCGTACCGTCGACCGGAGCCAAGGAAGAAGACGTAACCGATTTCGAATGGCAGGGACTGCGTTTCTCCCGCCACTACACCTCCATCGGCAAGCTGTCGTTGCAGTCAGGTCTCGGCGACAACTGGGCGCATTCGCTGTCGCAGCGACTCTATCCATCGTCTCTACCGGGGGGCTCTGTTCTCTGGATCAACGAGCGCGGGCGCTTCGAGGTTCTCAACTACGTTGCAGAGCTCTCGGTCTACACCTCGGAGAACATTGCCGGATCGCTGTTGCGGTTCAACTCGACCACGCCCGCGGAACCTTGGACGCTCTATCACGGCAACGGCGAGCAGTACGGATTCGACGCGGCTGGACGGCTTGTCAGGATTGGAACCGCGGCGCGCGCGCTCGCGCTGCGCTACTGCGAGGCAGCCGATGTCAGCGCCGGACATTGCCCCCGGGAGGGCCTGTTGCATCAAGTTCTTGCCACGTCGGGCCGCAGCCTGAGCTTCTCCTATCAGCAAATCCAGGGCTTCGAGCCCGGTCCCGATGGAGCGCCGCTGCCCGCCCTGCGGCTGGCGTCCATCAGCGATGCGTCCGGTGCGCGAGTGAACTACGGTTTCGACACCGAGTCTCGCCTGTCCAGCGTTACCTATCCCGGCCTCGCGCCCAGCGAGTCGCTCGAGTACCTGTACGCCGAACCCGACGCCATGTGTCGCGCGCATGACGGCAGCCTCATTGGAGGCTGCGATCCGGTTGCGTCTTCTACAGCCTTCAAGAACCACCTCACCGGTATCCGCGATGAACGCGGGATCCGCTATGCGACCTACACCTACGATGACTTGGGTCGGGTCACGCAGAGTGAGCATGCGGGAGGCGCCGAGCGCGTGGCGCTCGAATACCTGCCGGGCGGCATGGTGGAAGTGTCGCTCGCCACGGGCGCGCGAAGGCAGTACCAGTTCGGCTCGGGCAAGTACTTCCGCAATCAGGGCGCTGCCGAGCTGACGACCGATGGATCGGGCGCGGGTGCGGTCGCGTACGAATACGATCCGGTCAGCCTGCGGCGCACCGCGATGGTCGATCGGCGCGGCTTCCGAACCGAGTACGCCTACGACGCGATCCGGCGGACCGGCCAGACAGAGGGCCTGCTGGCCTCGGGCGCCGCAACGCCCGAAACGCGAACGTCGACGTCCGAGTGGGACAACACCATCAACCGCCCAGTGCGGCGCGCGGGCGAAGGCCACGAAAGCCGATACGCCTACAACGCCGATGCTCACGTGGTGGCGGACTGCACCATCGACCCCGCCATCCCCGCCGCCATGGCCTACGCCTGCGGCAGCCTGGCGGACGCCCCGCCCGGCGTGCGCCAGACCCGCTTTGAGTACTGCGAGCAGGCCGATGTGGATGCGCCGGGCTCCACCTGCCCGATCCTCGGCCTGGTCAAGTCGGTCGACGGCCCGCGCACCGATGTCGCCGACCTCACTCACTACGCCTACTTCAGCGCCGACTCGCCGGGCTGCGAGAAGGATCCCGCCACCTGCACCCACCGCAAAGGCGACCTGCAGCGCATCACCAATGCGCTGGGCCACGTCACCGAGTACCTCGCCTATGACGGCGCGGGCCGCACCACCCGCGTGCGCGACGCCAACGGCGTGGTCACCGAGATGGACTACCACCCGCGCGGCTGGGTCACCGCGCGCCGCGTGCTCGATCCGCTCGGCGGCCCCGCGGCGGAAACGCGTTTCAACTACAGCCCCAGCGGCGACATCACCCGCATCACCCAGCCCGACGGCGCCTGGATCGACTACCACTACGACGATGCGCGCCGGCTGGAGGCGATCAGCGACCGCCTCGGCAACCGCATCGACTACGCGCTGGACAACGCCGGCAACCGCCTGGCCGAGCGCGTGCGCGATCCGAACGGAACCCTGGTGCGCGAGTCGCGCCGCGTGTTCGATCAGCTCGGCCGCCTGCAGCAGCAGCTCAATGCTCAGGACGTGGCCACCGAGTTCGGCTACGACGCCAACGGCAACCAGACCAGCGCCGTCGACGGCCTCGATACCGAGACGCGGCAGTCCTACGACCCGCTCAACCGCCTGCGCAGCGCCATCCAGGACTACCAGGGTCTCGATGCCACCACCGGTTTCGAGTACGACGCGGTCGACAACCTGATCGCCGTCACCGACCCCAACGGCCTCGTCACCCAGTACCAGTACGACGGCCTGCGCAACCTGCTGCGCCTGACCAGCCCCGACACGGGCGTCACCGACTACGCCCACGATGCCGCCGGCAACCGCATCTGGCA
>JANJTY010000370.1 GCA_024710865.1 Lysobacteraceae bacterium
CACATCGACGCCAACGATCAGGCCGTTGCGGTTCTCCATCAGGGTGTTGGCCAGGAAGCTCAGCTTCGCCTCGCGACCTTTGCCCTTGCGCATCAGGCCCCGGTGCCACCCGCTTCTTCGGTAGCGTCGACGATCAGGTGCACAGCCTCGACATCGTCCGACCCGACCAGGTTTGGGTGGGTGACGTGACCTATGTGAAGGTCGACGGCACCTGGCGTTACCTGGCCACGGTCATGGACCGCGGCAGCCGCCGGCTCCTGGGCTGGGCCTTGGGCACGGAGAAGACCGCGCAACTGACGCGCCGCACCTTGGCGTCGGCCCTGCGCCAGCGCAAGGTCTCAGCCGACACCATCTTCCACAGCGACCGCGGCGCGGAGTACTTCGGGCTGGAATAGGCGCAGGCGCTCGCCGCGGCAGGCCTGATCCAGAGCCTCAACCGCCGGCTCCGCATGACCGACAACGCCCACAGGGAGTTCGCTGCGGCGATCTGCTGTCACGTTCGCTTCATCCGGTGGTCATCGCCACGGCATCTCGACGCGCGAGCCTTGCCAAAACCGGAAGGCCCGCATGCACGTCTGTCTCGTCACCGAAACCTACCCGCCCGAGGTCAACGGCGTGGCGCTCACCGTGCAGGGCCTGGAGCAGGGTCTGCGCAGGCTTGGGCACCGGGTCAGCCTGGTTCGACCGCAGCCCGGCGAACCGGGCGCGACGCAGCGCGAGGATGAGCGGCTCGTACCGGGTTCGAGCCTGCCCCGCTATCCCGGACTGCGCTTTGGTTGGCCCGCCGCGCGAAGCCTCCAGGGGCTGTGGCAGGCGCAGCGCCCTGACGCGATCTACGTCGCCACCGAAGGACCGCTGGGCTGGTCGGCGCTGCGCTGCGCCCGTCGTCTTGGCATACCCGCAGCGAGCGGCTTCCACACCCGCTTCGACCAGTACGCCGGCCGCTACGGCCTGGGAGCGCTGTCGCCCCTGGTGTTCGCCTGGCTGCGCCGATTCCACAACGGCGCCAATGCCACCCTGGTGCCGACGCGCGAGCTGGCGGGCTTCCTGCGCGGGCGCGGGTTCCGCCACGTCGAACTGCTGCAGCGCGCGGTTGAAACGCGCCTGTTCGACCCTTCGCGGCGCGCTACCGAGCTTCGTCGCGGCTGGGGCCTGACGGACGAGTCGCCCTGCCTGATCCACGTCGGGCGGATCGCGCCGGAGAAGGACCTCGAACTCGCCATCCGCGCCTACCGCGCGATCCGCGAAGGCCAGCCTGACGCGCGTTTCGTGCTGGTCGGCGACGGACCTGCGCGACACGCGTTGCAGCGATCGAACCCGGACCTGATCTTCGCAGGCGTGCAGCGCGGTGAAGCGCTGGCGGCGCACTTCGCTAGCGCCGACCTGTTCCTGTTTCCTTCGCGCAGCGAGACCTTCGGCAACGTGACGCTGGAAGCCATGGCCAGCGGCGTGCCCACCGTCGCCTTCGACTACGGCGCCGCGCGCGAGCACCTGCGCGATGGTGAGCACGGCGCCGCGGTGGCGCTGCACGACGAGAGGGGCTTCGTGGATGCCGCCCTGCGTCTCGCGGCGATGCCCGATTTGCGCCGCCGCATGGGTCGCGCGGCGCGCGCTGCGGTCGCCGGCTCCAGTCCGCTGGACGTGGCTGCACGCTTCGCCGATCTGCTCGCCTCCCTGCACGCGAGGAACGCCGCATGAACCGCACGCCGCTCCGCCCACGCCTGGCGCAGGGCGACGCTTCGATCTGCCTGCGCTGGAACCGCTGGGGCCGGCGCGACGCCGTGCGACACAGCTTTGCCCTCGTCAGCCGTCTGGGCGATGGCGCGATCTGGTACGTCCTGATGCTCGGCATCGCCCTGCTGGGCGGCCACGCGGGCCCGGCGGTGGCGGCGCAACTCGCCGCCACCGGCCTCGCGGCGCTGCTGCTTTACGCCGGCCTCAAGCGCTGGACCCGCCGCCCGCGTCCGTTCGCCGCCGACCGCCGCATCCGCGCCCTGGTGCGACCGCTCGACGAGTACAGCTTTCCCTCCGGCCACACCCTGCACGCCGTCGCCTTCAGCGCCGTGGCGCTCAGCCATTACCCTGCGCTGGCCTGGCTGCTGCTGCCCTTCACCGCCGCAGTCGCGGTCTCGCGCGTGGTGCTGGGCCTGCACTACCCCAGCGATGTGCTGGCGGCCTCGGCCATCGGCGGCGCACTGGCCGGCCTTTCGGTCTGGCTCTGGCCGCTCGCTTCCTGACCCGCACTGGGCCGGACCCGAGCAGGAGCACGAGCGATTTTTGCCACGGATGAACACGGATAAGAGCGGATAGAAGCGCAGGTCGGGTTGAAGCGACGAGCGGCGATGACGTGGACGCTCGCATTCTGGCTAGGTGGAGTTCGTCAGGGCGGATGCGGGGCCGGTGCCGGCGCACCCATCTCCAGGCTCCGCTCTTGTCCGTGTTCATCCGTGTTCATCTGTGGCTAAAAACCGCTTCGCTCTCCGCCAACCCACTCCGGCTGCGCAAGCGGCCTGAGCCAGAACGTCAGCGACTTCTCGCTCTCCTCCGTCTCGCCCAGTTCCTTCCAGCCCAGGCGCATGCGCAGGTCGGGGCGGCGCACGTAGCCGCGCTTGGCCCAGAAGGCGTCGTTGTCGCGGTGCCCTGTCGGGCGGCGCCTATCCTCCGGGGCGCGGTCGACCGCGGCGAAGGCGGTCATGGCGTAGTCGCCGAAACCGACGGCGTGCGCCTCGCGTTCGTCGAAGAAGCGGTGGCCCAGGCCCTGGCCGCGGTAGTCGGGCAACAACACCGATTCGCCGAAGTAGAAGACCGACTCGACCGGGATGCCGGCGGCCTGGAACGGCGCCTGGAAGGCGTCTGCGTCGTCGACCAGCGGCAGGCCGGTGGAAGCGCCGACCACGCGCCCGCCGTCCAGGGCCAGCACGAACACGCTGCGCGGCGAACGCGCATAGGCGGCCAGGTAGCGCCGCTCGTAATCGAGGTCGCCGTCGTAGAGGTAGGGGAAGTCGCGGAACACGCGCATGCGCAGCTCCGCCACCGCCGGCAGCCAGGGACCGATGTCGGCGCCGGAAAGCCGGCGGACTTCGATCATGCTCCGGCCGCCTTCACTTCGACGATCCAGGCATCGACCAGACGCTCCAGGATCTCCAGCGGCATCGCGCCGTTGCCGAGGACCACGTTGTGGAACTGGCGCAGATCGAAACGATCCCCCAGCTCGCGCCGGGCGCGCTCGCGCAGCTCGATGATCTTCAGCATGCCGACCTTGTAGGCCAGGGCCTGCCCGGGCTGGACCAGGTAGCGCTCGATCTCGGCGGTGACCTCGGTCTCGCCCATGCCGGTGTGCTCGATCATGTAGGCGATGGCCTGCTCGCGCGTCCAGCGCTGGGCGTGCAGGCCGGTGTCCACCACCAGGCGCACGGCGCGGAACATCTCGGCCTGCAGGCGCCCGAGGTTGTCGAGCGGGTCGTCCTGGAAGCCGAGCTCCCAGGCCAGCTGCTCGGCATACAGCGCCCAGCCTTCGGAGTAGGCGGTATAGGGCAGCAGGCGGCGGAAGGTCGGCACGCCGGTGATGCCCTGCGCGATGGCGATCTGGAAATGATGGCCAGGGATGCCTTCGTGGTAGGCCAGGGTGCGCATGCCGAAGCGCGGGATCTCGCCCACATCGCGCAGGTTGGCGTAGAACACCCCCGGGCGCGAACCGTCCATCGCCGGCGGCTGGTAATAGGCGCCGGGCGCGGTCTGCTCGCGGAACTCGGGCACGCGCTCCACCTTGACCCCGATGCCGGGACGCACGTCGAAGGCCGCGCCCAGGCCGGCATCGATCTCGTCGATGATGCGCTGGTACTCGGCCAGGATGCCCTGGCGGCCCTCATCCGTATCCGGATACAGCTGCGACGGGTCGGCCTTGAGCTGCCAGACGCGCGCGCCCAGCGTGCCCTCGGTGTAGCCGGCCGCACGCAGGATGGCATCCATCTCGGCGCCGATGCGCGCGACCTCGGCCAGTCCGACGGCATGCAGCGCGTCCGCGCTCATGCGGGCCGTGGTCATCTGGCGGATCTGGAAATCGTAGAAGGCGCGCCCCTCGGGCAGGGCCCAGACGCCATGGTTGCCGCCGGTCCTGGGCAGCAGCGCCTCGTAGTGGGCGATGAGGCGGCCGTACACCGGATACACCGTGCCCTCGATCGCGGCCACGGCGCGCTGGCGCAAGGACTCGCGCCCGGCCTCGTCCAGTTCGCCGGACTCGATCAGCGCCGCCAGGCGGCGGTCGAAGGCGGTGTAGAGCAGGTTGTCGCGCGCCGGGTCGGCGACGAAGGCGCGCATCTCGGCCAGCACTTTCTCGACCACGAAGGTGGGCGGCAGGATGCCTTTCGACTCGCGCAGCCTGACGCCGTCCAGCACCTGGTCGAGGTAGGTGCCGAACTGCCCCAGGCGCGCGAGGTAGTGCTCGGCGCCGGTGCGGTCGTCGACGCGGTGCTGCGCCGCCATGAAGCTGGGCAGTTCGTTCTGCGCCCCGAACAGCTGGTTGAGCGGATAGCTGTGGTGGCGCCAGCGCTCGCCCTCGACCTGCACCGCGAGGAAATCCTCCAGGATGTCGTAGCTGAGCTGCTGCTGCGGCGTCAGGTCCTCGCGCCGGTAGCTGCGCAGCGTGGCTAGGTCGCGCTCGATGCGTTGCGCGAGGGCCCGGGCGCGCGCCTCCGAGGCGTCGGTCAGCTTCGCGTTGTGGCCGCGCAGGCCGAACTGCTCGACCAGGCCGAGCTGGGTGAGCAGCTGCGGATCGTCCAGCACGTAGACCAGGAAGACCCGCTCGAAGAACCAGTCGATGCGCAGCGGCTTGAACCAGAGCGTGTGCGCCAGCAGCGCCGCGGTCGACAGGATCGATACCGAGACCAGGACGAGGCTCCACTTCAACAGGCGTTTCATGCGCTTCCTTGGTCAGCGGGCGAGGCCGCGCAATCTAGCAAGCCGCCGCCGGCCGCGTCATGCCCGACCCCGCGGACGGCGCAAACCGCTACCCTGTGCGCATGAACTACCGCCACGCCTTCCACGCCGGCAACCATGCCGACGTGCTCAAGCACCTGGTCCTGGTCGCGCTGCTGCAGGCCCTGCAGCGCAAGCCCGGCGCCCTGTTCGTGCTCGACACCCACGCCGGACGCGGCGAGTACGACCTGGCGGCGGACGAGGCCGGCCGCACCGGCGAGGCCGAGGACGGCGTGCTGCGCCTTCAGCGCGCCGCGCGCGTGCGCCGTTCCAGCGCGCACGACGGCGAGCAGCAGGTCCTGCCGCAGGTCCTGCTCGACTACCTCGATGCCCTGCGCGCGGCCAATCCGGACGGCGGCCTGACGGTCTATCCCGGCTCGCCGCGCCTGATCGCCCACCGGCTGCGCCCGCAGGATCGCCTCGCGGCCTGCGAGCTGCAGCCGGAGGAAGCCGGTGCACTGCGCGCCCTGTTCCGCGGCGACGCGCGCGTCGGGGTGCACCAGCGCGACGGCTACCAGGCCATGCGCGCCCTGCTGCCGCCGAAGGAAAAGCGCGGCCTGGTCCTGATCGACCCGCCCTACGAGGCCCAGCTGGCCGAGTTCGACACGGTGCTCGCCGGCTTGCGCGATGCGCTGGAGCGCTGGCCGCAGGGCGTGTACGCGCTCTGGTACCCGATCAAGCGCCGGCGCGAGCTGGCGCGGGTCTGGCGGCGGGTCCAGGCCCTGCCCTGCAAGTCGGCCTGGAAGGCGGAACTGCTGGTGCGGCGCGACGACTCGCCGCTGCGCCTCAACGGCAGCGGCATGCTCCTGCTCAACCCGCCCTGGCAGCTCGACGCCGACCTCGCCCCGGCGCTGGCCGAGGTGCATGCCGCACTCGATCTGGGCGGCGGCAGCTGGGAGATCGAATGGCTCACGCGCGAGTCCTGAGCCGCGCCGCCGGCACCGCCCTGGCGCTGCTGCTGGCGGGCTGCGCCGTCGCGCCGCCCTACCCCGATGTCGCGCCGGGTCCCGCTGGCGGCCCGTATGCGATCATGGCCGAACCGCAGCGTTTCCTCGGTCGCGACGTGCTCTGGGGCGCGATGATCGTCGAAACGGTCAACCTGGCCGACCGCACCGAGATCGAGCTGCTCGCCTTCCCGCTCGATGCGCGCCAGCGCCCCCTCCCGGAAGCGGCCGACCTGGGACGCTTCATCCTGGTGCTGCCCGGCTTCGCCGAACCGACCGACTGGCCGCCCGGCCGCTTCCTCACCCTGCACGGCCGCGTCCGCGAACTGCGCGCGGGCAGCCTGCGCGGCGAGGCCTATGACTGGCCGCTGATCCATCCCGATTCAGTCACCCTGTGGCCGCGGGATTTCCGCGCCGGACGGCGCTGGTCGATCGGCGTGGGCCTGCGGCTGTGAAGCGCGGTTAAGCTGGGCGCCCCACTCCGATCGGGCCAGCCCATGTCCGCGCCGAAGCCGAAGAAGATCACCGCCCTGCTGCCGGTCGATGCGATCGAGGCCTCCCTGCCCTTCTGGCGCAAGGCGGGCCTGGAAGTCACGGTGCAGATCCCGCACGGCGACGCGCTCGGGTTCGTGATCCTGGCGGGCCAGGGTGTGGAGCTGATGCTGCAGAGCCATGCCTCGATCGAGGCCGACGTGCCCGCGATGGCGACGGCCGCGCGACAGGGGCCTGCCTTCCTGTTCGTCGAAGTGGACGATATCGACGCGATCGATGCCGCCCTCGCCGGCGAGACCGTGGTGCTGCCGCGCCGCACCACGTTCTACGGCGCGACCGAGATCGGCTACCGCGAGCCCTCCGGCCACTACGTCACCTTCGCGCAGTTCGCGATGGAAGGCGCCAGCGACTAGCCTTCGTAGCGGCGCAGCACCAGGCAGGCGTTGGTGCCGCCGAAGCCGAAGCTGTTGGACAGCACGGTGCGAAGTTCGGCGGCGCGGCTGCGCGCGACCAGCGGCAGACCCTCCAGCGCCGGATCGGGCGTGTCGACGTTGATCGAGCCGGCGACGAAACCGCCCTGCAGCATGGCCAGGCAGTAGATCGCCTCGTGCACGCCGGCGGCGCCGAGCGAATGGCCCGAGAGCGACTTGGTCGAGGAGAACGGCGGCACGGCCTGGCCGAACACCGCGCGCAGCGCACCGAGTTCGCAGACATCGCCCACCGGCGTCGAGGTGCCGTGCGTGTTGATGTAGTCGACCGCGCCGTCCAGTTCCGCCATCGCCATGCGCATGCAGGCGGCGGCGCCCTCGCCTGAGGGGGCGACCATGTCGGCGCCGTCGGAGGTGGCGCCGAAACCGACCAGCTCGGCGAGGATGCTCGCACCGCGCGCCTGCGCGTGCTCCAGCGCCTCCAGCACGAACGCACCGCCGCCGCCGGCAATGACGAAGCCATCGCGCCCGGCGTCGAAGGGGCGCGAGGCGGTCTCCGGCGCGTCGTTGCGCAGGGTCGAGAGCGCACCCATGGCGTCGAACTGCATCGCCATGGGCCAGCTCAGCTCTTCGCCGCCGCCGGCGAACACCACGTCCTGCAGGCCGAAGCGGATCTGCTGCCAGCCCGCGCCGATGCAGTGCGCCGAGGTGGCGCAGGCCGAGGCGATGGAATAGTTCAGCCCCTTGATGCCGAAGGCGGTGGCCAGGCAGGCCGACACCGTGGAAGCCATGGTGCGCGTGACCTGGTAGGGACCGACGCGGCGGATGCCGCGCGCGCGCAGCGCCTCGATGCCCTGCATCTCGCTCAGCGGCGAGCCGCCGCCCGAGCCCATGATCAGGCCGGTGCGTGGGTTCGATACCTGGGCCCGGTCCAGGCCCGACTGCGCGATGGCGTCTTCCAGCGCGACATGGGCGAAGGCCGCGGCATCGCCCATGAAGCGGCGCTGGCGGCGGTCGATGCGCGCTTCCAGATCGATCTCGGGCGCGCCGCCGACGTGGCTGCGCAGGCCGTTGGCGGCGAACTCGGGGCGGGCACGGATGCCCGAACGCCCCTCGCGCAGCGACGCGCTGACCGTATCCATATCGTTGCCCAGGCAGCTGACGATGCCGCTGCCGGTGATCACCACCCGTCGCGGCGTACTCACAGCGTGGCCGTGTCCGAGAACAGGCCGACGCGCAGGTCGGAGGCGGCGTAGATCTCGCGCCCGTCGACCAGCATGCGCGCGTCGCCGATCGCCATCACCAGCTTGCGCTGGATCACGCGCTTGATGTCGATCACGTAGCGCACCAGGCGGGCGCTGGGCAGGACCTGGCCGAAGAACTTGACCTCGCCCACGCCGAGCGCGCGGCCGCGCCCGGGCAGCTGCTTCCAGGTCAGGAAGAAACCGACCAGCTGCCACATCGCATCCAGTCCCAGGCAGCCGGGCATGACCGGATCGCCGCGGAAGTGGCAGTCGAAGAACCACAGGTCCGGGCGCACGTCGAGCTCGGCCTCGATCCGACCCAGGCCATAGGCACCGCTGGCGTCGTCGATGTGGGTGATGCGGTCGAACATCAGCATCGGCGCCAGCGGCAGGCGACCGCTGTCGGGTCCGAACAAGCGGCCTTCGCCGGAGGCGAGCAACTGCTCGCGCGAGAACGAATCGGGCATGGGTCGATGGGTCCGGATGGGGCGGCCAGGGCCGCAGGGCGCCGCATTATCGCGGCTCGGGCACGGAAGCGAATCCCTACGCTGGCGTAGGGAGGACGAACGACTGACGTGGATCAAGCCATCCGGACAGGACCATTCAAGCCAGGCCGAGCAGGCCGCCGATCCATCCGAGCAGGGCGGCAAGCCCCACCAGCAGCGGCAAGGACAGCCTGCCGCGCTGCAGCAGGGTGAAGCTGGCCAGGGCCAACAGCAGGACGAAAG
>JANJTY010000453.1 GCA_024710865.1 Lysobacteraceae bacterium
AGCCAGAGGTTGGCGCGGTAGTTGATGCGGTGCGGCGGCACCGAATGCGCCTCGCCGTGACGCGCGAGGAAGGCGATCGTGTGCGCGCCGAGCCGTCCGATCCGGACCGGACCGGAGGCTTCGCCATACGGCGTGGCCAACGAAAATGTCTCGACGTCCTCCAGTGCAGCGAGGCGGTAGAGCCCGGTGCCACCGATGAGGGCGATGGTGGGAGAAGTCATGGTCGAAGTATGGCGCCGAACGCGCGGTCCTTGGCAAGCGCAGGGCGCAACTCAGGACAGCAGCACCAGCGTTCCCAATCCCAGAAAGACGAAGAAGCCGACTACGTCGGTGACCGTGGTCAGCACCACGCCGCCGGCCAGCGGCGGGTCGATGCCCATGCGGCGCAGGGTGAGCGGGATCAGCACGCCGGCGGTGGCCGCCACGCAGAGGTTGATCGCGATCGCCGCGCCGATCACCAGCGACAGCCGCGGATCTCGGAACCACAGCCAGGCTGCGCCCGCCACGAGCACGGCCCAGAGCAAGCCGTTCACCAGCCCGACCAGGATCTCCTTGATCAGCAGCGCACGCGCACTGTCGCCGACCAGCTGCCCCAGGGCCAGGCCGCGGATGGTCAGCGTCATGGTCTGCAGGCCGGCATTGCCGCCCATGCTGGCCACGATCGGCATCAGCACCGCCAGCGCCACGACTTTCTCCAGCGTGGCCGAGAACTGGCCGATCACGGACGCGGCCAGGAAGGCGGTGACCAGGTTCACGCCGAGCCAGATCGAGCGCCGTCGCGCGGCGCGGTGCACCGGCGAAAACAGGTCGTCCTCCTCGTTCAGGCCGGCCGCGCCCAGCACCTGGTGCTCGGCCTGTTCGCGGATGATGTCGACCACATCGTCGATGGTGATGCGCCCGAGCAGGATGTTGTTCTCGTCGATCACCGGCGCCGAGATCCAGTCGTGGTCGGAGAACTGCTGCGCCACTTCCTCGGCGAAGGTGTCGACCGGGATCGCCGGCTGCTCGTCGTCCATCAACTCGTTGATCGGCGTGGACGGATCCTGGGTGAGCAGGGCGGTTACCGCGATCCGGCCCAGGTACTGGTTGCGCCGGCTGACCACGAACAGGTGGTCGGTGTGGTCGGGCACCTCGCCGCGCAGGCGCAGGTAGCGCAGCACCACGTCGACCGTGACATCGCCGCGCACCGTCACCACGTCCGGGTTCATCAGGCGTCCGGCCGTGTCCTCCGGATACGACAGCACCTGCTCCAGGCGCTCGCGGTTCTCGCGGTCCATGGAGCGCAGCAGCTGCTCGATCACCTGGTCCGGCAGGTCCTCGACCAGGTCGGCCAGGTCGTCGATGTCGAGATCGCCGACCGCGGCCACGATCTCGTCGTGGTCCATCGCGTCGAGCAGGCCCTCGCTCACCTCCTCGCCGACATGCACCAGCACCTCGCCGTCGTCCTCCGGGTCGACCAGGCCCCAGACGATCTGGCGCTTGGCCGGCGGCAGCGATTCGAGCAGGTTGCCGATCTCGGCCGGTGAAAGCGTGTTGACCAACCGGCGCACGGGCCCCAGGCGCCCGGAATCGAGCGCCTCGGACAGCAGCTTGAGCTGCCGCGATGCGAGTTCGTGGCGGGAGATCTCGGCCATGGCGCGTGCCCGGAAGCGGGCCGCCATTATCCCCGCGCGGGCGACCGCTGGGCTACCTCGCGCGTGGCAGTGGTGATCAGGCGGGCCGCCGCAGCCTGCGCAGCGCGCGCGCGGCCAGCAGGCGCACGCGGCCCAGCCAGCCCGCGTACAAGGCGCGCTGTGCCGCTTCAAGTTCGGATCGGAGGTGCTGCTGGTCGCGGTAGAGGCGCTGGATGTGCTGGTCGCGTCGCGCCAGGAGCAGACGCAGTTCCTCGATGTCCGGAGCCTCCAGCCGCACGCCCGGCTGGAAGTGCGCGGGCAGTGGCCGGTCGACGTAGACCGTGGCGTGCGTGTCGGCGAGTTCCTCGATGGGGCGCTCGCGGGTGTAGAAGTACAGCGCCACGGACTTGCGGCTCAGCGCGCGTCTGTCCGCCGGCAGCGCGATGCGCGAGAAGCCGTGCCAGCTCCACTCCGTGGTCTCGAAGATCACGCAGCGGTTGAACAGCGGCGTCACCCGGGTGATGCGGTTGTCGGCCCTGCGCGGATCGCTGTGCAGCTCGAGCGAGCCGCCCCAGGCATCCTCCCACTCGTGGTTGAGGTAGACGATCAGGTTCAGGCGCCGATGCCAGGGCTCGATCGGATGCCGATTGAAGTCGATGTGCGGATCGAGGTCCTGACCCTCTCGGTTCTCGTGCGTGCCGCCGCCGAAGTACCAGGGATCGTAGAGCAGGTCCGGGATGCCGGTTAGGCGCGAGACCAGGGCCAGGAATGCGGGCGTCTGGATCAGGTCGTCAAGCTCGGCGAAGGCGGGACCCAGCGCGCGGATGCGCTCGACCGTCGACTTGCCGCCCAGCTCGCCCGCCTCGTTGCGAGCGTTGCCGCGCTCGAAGGCGGGAAAACTGTCCAGAAGTCGCTGGGCGAGCGCCGGATCCAGGAAGTTGTCGAGAACAAGGTGGCGGAAAGGCCTGGCCGAGGCGAAGTCCCCCGCTAGCGCGGCTGCGCGGGAACATACGGCGTCGCTGACAGGATGCATCGATTGACTTCCGGGAGGGGTATGTCGCAGCGTGTCGCATTCAAGGACCGGGACCCGATCGAATGCAAGTGCACGCCTCATCGCCGACATCGCTGGATCCTGGAGATCCTGGGTTGGGCCAGGAGGATTCCAAGGGCGCGCTCACTCGCCCCCCCCACCGCTTCAAGCGCCTCGAAGGCCTCGCCGACTTTCGGGCCCGGCTCCACCCTGGGGCGATGGCCGCGCGACAGTCCGTCGAGCACGGGCTGGCCCTGCTGCATGATGGCAGCCTGCCCGGCTACTGCGTCGGCTGCGGAACGCTGCGGCGCTTCCGCTACAGCGCGGACCCTCAGGGCGGCCTGCCGAACTGGCGCGAGCAGCTCGACTGCGACCACTGCCAGCTGTTCAACCGTGTGCGCTTCTGCCTCGCGTTCCTGCTGCAGGAGATCAGGCACGAGGCGCCGCAGGTCTACATCACCGAGCAGGTGACCTTCGCCTATGCCTGGCTGAAGGCGCGCTGGCCCGAGACCATCGGCAGCGAGTACGTGGGCGAGTCCACGCCAGTCGAGCGCCTGACCGGCTACATGCGTCACCTCACCGGTGATCCCCAGGCCGAGCTGCGGCACGAGGACCTCACGGCTCTCACCCTCGCCGACGCCAGCCAGGACGCCGTTCTCAGCTTCGACGTTCTTGAGCACATCCCGGACGCCGACGCCGCACTGCGCGAACTGTTCCGTGTGCTGCGCCCTGGCGGCCTGCTGGTGTTCACCGTGCCCTTCCTGGTCGATGCCGAGCGTTCCCTGCTGCGGGCGCGCATCGGTGCGCGGGGCATCGAGCACCTGGTCGAGCCTGAATACCATGGCGATCCCGCCATGGACGAGGGTTGCCTGGCCTTCCACAGCTTCGGCTGGGATCTGCTGGAGCGCCTGCGCGCGGTTGGATTCGAGGACGAAGGACTGCTCGACGGCTGGTCGGCGGCGACCGGCAACCTCGGCCTGATGGGCGCACTCACGGCGCGCCGACCGCGCTGAGCGCGTCGCTCAGGGCGGGTCGATGCGGAACAGACCCACCGCCATCTCCTGCCCGGTGTCGACATCCAGCAGGGCGATGCGGCGCTCGCCGGCCGCCTCGATCAGGGCCAGCGGCACGCGCGCGGTGAGGCCGAACTCGCTTCGCGTCATGCTCAGCCGGTCCTCGCCGAACAGCAGGCGCACGTTGCCCGGCGCGCACGCGGTGCGGAACCACAGGCCCATCGAACCGTCCGGCTGGGCATTGGCAGGCTCGCCGGCGCGGGTGCGGTCCGGACCCCAGGCGCTGACCGGGCAGAGCGACTCCGCGCGACTGCCGTCCTCGAGCACGGCGCGTTCGGCGCGGGGGTGCACGACGAATTCGCCGATCGGCTGGCGGATGCCGGAAACTGGATCGAACAGTTCGATCGGATAGCTGCCGGGCGTGGACAGGATGCGGTAGCCGTCCTCGCCGAACAGGCCCGAGGTGACGACGCGATCCAGCACCGTGGTCGGCGCTTCGCGCCCCGCGATCATGATCTTGACCCAGCTCGGCGCATTGACCGCCGCGAACCAGAGCCCGCTGTGGCCGTCCGGCTGGACGTTGAAGGGCGAACCCTGTTCGGTCCCGCGTGGCCCCCAGTTGCTGACCTCGACGATCGTCGGTGGTTTACCTGGCTCGGTCTCGGCGGCGGATTGCGCCTCGGCCGGCGCGGACGCAGCCGCCGCCAGGCTTCCGAACGCCAGCCAGCGGATCGCGGCGAGTTCGCACTCGGTGCGCGACAGTCGCCAACCGTCGACGTCGCACAGCGTCCCGTCGGCGTGCTCCCGGCGGATGCGCTCGGACAAGGCCGCTTCGACGGCCTCGCGCGAGTCCGCTTCGCCCAACAGTGCCTCCAAGCCGTCCACCAGTGCATCGAGGTCACGTCCTGCCCCCTCTCCCGCAAGCCAGGCCTGGCCGATGTCGACGGTGCCGTCGAGCCCGAGCAGAACCGCTTCGACGGCGGGGTTCGCATCCAGGCCCGAGGCGAACCAGCGCGAAGCCGGCAGGGTCAGGATGCGCTGCCAGGGGAGGAGGGCCGCACCCGCCGCCGCACCGGCAGCGACGGACAGCAGGATCCAGTTTCGACGTGAGAGTCTCATGCCGCGCCCCTAGCTTCGGCGAAGTGATGCGCCAGACGCAGGCTGAGCGCGACGATGGTGAGCGTGGGATTGGAGTACCCGTAGCGCGGAAACACGCTGGAACCAGCCAGATGCAGGTTGGCCAGGTCGTGTACGCGACCGAAGCCATCGACCACCCCATCGCGCGGATCGCTGGCCATCCGGGTGGTGCCCATGTGGTGGTAGGCGCCGCTCACGCCTTGGCGCAAGGCAGGGCTGTCGGGGTTGGTCAGGCGAACGCGGGCCAGCCCGCGCCCCGCCAATTCGGCGCCGAGTTCGTTGAAGAACGCGAACGCGGTTTCGAAGTCGCGCGGATGCGGCCGCCACTCCAGCCTGGCGCGGCGCCAGCCCAGCTCGCAGCGGTCAGTACCGAGTTCGATCCGGCTCTCCGGATTCGGCTGCGGCTCGACGATCATCTGCACCGCGTAGACCCAGAACGGGCCGCTGCGGAATCCGAGGGCAGCCTGCCCGCCATAGCCGCGCCCGGGACCCGGTTCGGCGGGCTGCGGTTCGAGCATGATGCAGTGGTTCTGCTGGCGTCCGGTGCGCAGGGCCTCGACCGCGGGCGTCAACACCGGCATGACCGCGCCACTGTCGTCGGCGAAGCGCCGATAGCTCAGCTCGGCCGGTGCCAGCACCACGCCGGGGCGGATGCCGTAGTGATCGGCAAAACAGCGACCCAGGTGCGGCGAGGCCAGGCCTTCGCCGTCCGCCGGCGCATCGCCACGCAGGTTCAGCAGGATGCGGGCATTCTCGATTCCGCCCATCGCAAGGACGAAGCGCGGCGCACCCACACGCACGGTCGCACCATCGAGACTGCGGAAGCTGGCCGAGCGGATCTGGTCGCCCGCGCGCTCGAGCGCCACGAGGTTGGCGCCGAGCACACAGGTCAGGTTCTCCTGCGCCTCGATCTCGGCCAGATAGCGTGTGCCGAACCGGGTCGGCGGGCTGAAGCGAAACAGGCCCTGCGACACGGCGGTGGCACGTTCGAGGTCGAGCACAGCCGCGGGGTGACGCGAAGCGACCGGGCCGAGGCTGTAGTCCTGCTGCGGAATCTCGCACCAGGTGTGGGCGTCGGGCAGGAACGGCTGCAAGGTCTCAGGCCCGAAAGGCCAGGCCGGCAGCGGCCAGGCCGGCGGCGCCAGGTAGTCGGTTGGATCCAGCGGCCGGCACCAGCCACCCCAGTGGGCGCTGGTGCCGCCGAGCAAGCGCCGGCGCGACGATTCCACCGCATACGACTTCTCGCCCACCTCGACGGCGTACAGCGCGCGTTCGCGCTCGCTTGCCGTGCCACGCCCGCCACCTTCGGCCAACACGATACGCCAGTCCGGTCGCAGGCGGGCCAGTTCCAGGGCCAGGCTGATGCCGGCCGGCCCGGCGCCTACGATGCAGGCGTCGGCGTCCAGTTCCGGCACTCCCAGACGGGAGAGTTCTATCAACACGTTCGCGCTTCCTTGATGGGCGCCGCGCGGCAGGTTCACAGGCCGCGCCGGGGCCGGCAAGGGTAAACCAAGAGCCCGCGCCGATGGGCGCGGGCCGGTTCCCTCACGGACAGCTGGCGCGAGTCAAGGTAGCGTCCAGCCGGGCCAGCGGCACCTCGGTTCCATCGCCACCCACCTGCATCAGCCAGAGCTGCCGGCCGTGGGTCAGCCAGGGCAACGGGGCGCTGAAGCCGACGTTGCCACCGGCCGCCACCAGCGCACCATCGGGCGTGTCGCGGCGCAGCCGCAGCGAGCGCTGCACGGGGCGCTCGCCAAAGCCGGACAGGTCCCAGCGCGCTCGCGCCGTGCCGCGCCCATCCCCGTCGCAGTCCGGCACGGGCGCGGGGTCGAGGCGCAGATCGAGGCCAGGGCAGCCCGCGGCGTCGACGCGGGCCTGGGCGCGCGCCAGCTCCGCCCCGGTGTCGCGGTCCACCAGCACCAGTGTCCGGCCATGGC
>JANJTY010000464.1 GCA_024710865.1 Lysobacteraceae bacterium
CGAGGGCGATGTCGCGGTGCTGGTGCGCAACCACGAGGTCACCACCGACCCGGGCGGCAGCTTCGCGCCGGCCGAAGGCACCTACGATCCCGACTGCGCCGGTGGCACGGTCACCCTGCGCTTCGATACGCGCACCGGCAAGCTGGTCTCGATGCAGCCCTCGCTCTCGGGCACCCTGACCAACTGCGCCGGCGGCGTCACGCCCTGGGGCACCTGGCTGTCCTGCGAGGAGATCGTGCTGGCCGCGGGCCAGGTCGTGCCGATCAGCAACGACTACAGCCACGTGATGAAGCGCGCGCACGGCTTCGCCTTCGAGGTGCCGGCGCGCGGTTTGGGCAATCCCGAACCGATCCTGGCCCTGGGCCAGATGAAGCACGAGGCCGCCACGGTCGATCCGGCCACGGGCATCGTCTACCTGACCGAGGATTCCAGTCCGGAGGCGGGCTTCTACCGCATGCTGCCCACGCGCGCGGGCGAGCTGCACCGCGGCGGCCGCCTGCAGATGCTGCGCGCGCCTGGCGCGCCCGACCTTCGCACCGGCCGTCGCATCGGCGAGCGCTTCAAGGTCGAATGGGTCGAAATCGAGGAGCCCACTGCCGGCGTCGATGCCGAGGGCGGCATGTTCGGCCTGGTGCGCGCGGGCAAGGCCGGCGGCGCCTCGGTCTTCACCCGCCTTGAGGGCATCATCGCCGGCGAGGGCCGCATCTGGTTCACCTCGACCGATGGCGGCGACGCGCGCTGCGGCCAGCTCTGGGCCCTGCATCCGGGCGAGTCGGTGCTGGAGCTGGTCTATGAATCACCCGATCCGGCCGAGCTCGACTACCCGGACAACATCGTGCTCAGTCCGCGTGGCGGGCTGGTGATCTGCGAGGACAGCAGCCAGCCGGTGCAACGCCTGTACGGACGCACCGCCGACGGCGGCCTGTTCGAGTTCTGCCGCAACGCGGTCGTGCTGGATGGCGTGAACGGCTTCTCCGGCGACTTCCGCGGCGAGGAATGGGCCGGTGCCTGCTTCTCGCCGGACGGTCGCTGGCTGTTCGCCAATGTCTACAACCCCGGCTTCACCGTGGCCATCACCGGGCCCTGGAAGCGCGGCCTTATCTGAGCTTCGGAGACCGCCATGCCCTTCGCTACCTCGCTTTACGCCGCCCTTGGCGTCCTGCTCGTCCTGCTGCTCGGTGCCGCGGTCGTGCGTCAGCGTCGCCGCGCCCAGGTCGGGATCGGCGACGGCGGCGACGCCGGGCTGGCGCGCGCCATCCGTGCGCATGCCAACCTGGTCGAGAACCTGCCGCTCGCTCTCGTGATGCTTCTGTTGCTCGAACTGGGCGGACTGGCGCCGCTCTGGCTGCACCTGCTCGGCGGCGGCTTCCTGGCTTCGCGCCTGCTGCACGCCTGGGGCCTGTCGCGCCGCTCCGGCGTGTCCTTCGGGCGCTTCTGGGGCATGGTCGGCACCTGGACGGCGATGCTGTCGATGGCCGTGCTGCTGCTTTGGATGGCGCTCCGCCAGCTCAGCGCCTGACCGGCGTACCGTCCGGGTCGAAGTCGATGAACCAGAGGCCCGCATAGAGCTTGGGATCGACCGAGTAACCCTCGCGCTGCTTCTGCGCCAGCCAGCGCGCGGCCTCGACCCGCGGTACCTCGTGCACGCGGATGTCCTCGGTCGCGTCGCCGCCGCCCGCGCCAACGCGGCGCAGGCCGTGCGCGCGCACGAAGGCGATGATCTCGTTGCTCATGCCCGAGGACGAGGGCCCGGCCATCAGGTACTCGATGCGTTCGGCGCGCCAGCCGGTTTCCTCTTCCAATTCGCGCAGGGCCGCGGTCTCGACCGATTCGGCCTCGCCCAGGTCGCCGACCAGGCCGGCCGGCATCTCGATGCTGGGACACTCGATCGGGATCCGGTACTGCTCGACGAACACCACGTTGTCTTCCGGCGTCACCGCCACGATGATCACGGCCGAGCCGGCATTGGTGCGTTCGGCGTATTCCCAGCGGCCTCGCCTCAGCAGGCGCAGGAAGCGCCCTTCGTGGAGGTTTTCGGTCGTCGGCATCGGGTCGGATCCTCGGCAAGTCAGGCCTGCCCACGCGGCGCGGGGCGCAAGCGCTACACTATCAGGCTCGCGACACGGCGCCAGCGATCGGCCCGATTCCAGCCACCCAGCGCGTTCCTCGCCCGGGTCGCGACGCCGGTGCCTCCATCCTCAATCCCGCTCTGCGGGGAACCTTGCGGCTCATGGCTGGTCGCAGGGGTTCGCCCGCTCCCTTGACCGAAACCGTCCACATGATCCGATCGCTTGCTGCCCTGGCCCTGGCCTTCGCCAGTCTTTCCGTTTCCGCGCAGCCGCCCGCGCCGGAGCGCGTCCGGATGGATCCGGCCGAGTTCGAGCGTCAGATCGCCGCCACGGACGACGTGCGTTCGCTGGTGCAGCTGGCCCGCCGCCTGCCGGGCACGGGCAACGCCGAGGCCCGCATCATCGTCTACAAGCGTCTCGCCGAACTCCGTCCGCAGGTCGGCGGACACCGCTACGAACTGGCCGCGGCCTATGCCGAGCGCGACCGCAAGACCGAAGCCTACGATGCCCTGCTCAACCTGCAGACGCAGGGCTACGGCTGGGACGTCGCAGCCGACCCGCGCTTCGCCCTGGTCGCCACCACCCCGGCCTGGAACTACATCGTCGAAGGCATGGGCACCAACCGCAAGGCCTTCGGTGGTGCCAGCCTGGCCTACACCCTGCCGGCCGACGACCTGCTGCTGGAAAGCCTGGCCTGGGACCCGGCGCGCAAGCAGTTGCTGGCAGGCAGCGCGCGCGAGGGCGCGGTCTACTTGGTGCAGAAGGACGGTACGCTCAAGTCGCTGCTGAAGGCAGACGACAAGAACGGCCTGTGGGCAGTGTTCGACATCGCGGTCGACGCCGAGCGCGGAGCGCTCTGGGTCGCCTCGACCGCGGTGCCGCACTTCAAGGGCTACGATCCGGAGGCCGATCTCGGCCGCGCGGGCGTGTTCGAGTTCGACCTCAAGAGCGGCAAGCTGCGCAACCGCTACCTCTCCCCGGCCATCGCGGGCGCGACCTTCTTCATGTCCTCGCTGGCGCTCGGTCCGCAGGGCGAGGTCTACGCCGCCGATGGCGTCAACAACGCCGTCTACACCGTGCGCGATGGCGAGCTCAAGCGCGTGTTCCATGCCCCGGGCTTGGTCAGCATCCGTGGCATGGCGGTCTCTCCCGACGGACGCACCCTGTACATGGCCGACCACGAGATCGGCCTGCTCGGCTACGACCTGCAGGCGGGCCGGCCCTTCGAGGTGGGTGCGCCCGGCACGCTGGCCTTGGGTGGACTCGACGGACTGCGTTGGTGGAACGGCCATCTGATCGTGGTCCAGGGCGGCATGGCGCCGACTCGCGTCATGCGTTTCAAGCTGTCGGACGACGGGCGCGGCATCGCGGGCGTGCAGACCCTGCAGATGGCCCATGCGGGCATGCCCTTGCCGACGGTGGCCGCGATCGGTGGCGATGAGGTCTACGTCCTCGGCAACAGCCAGAAGCCCAAGTACGACCGCTTCGGCCTGGTGCGCGACGGCGTCACGCTGGAGGGACCGCGGGTCTTCCGCATCGACGCCGGTTTCTCCGAGGCCCAGCCCGGCTTCTCGCCCGCGGTCACGCGCTGAGGCTTGACCCGTACGCGGGCGATGGCGGACGCGGACAGCACCGCCGCGAACGATCGATGCCGTTCGCTCCGCTCAGCGACACGCCGGCGTGGTGACCTCCGCGCTCGCCTGGCCCGGACACGCGGCCCTCGGCCGCGCCTCTGGGTCGGCCTGACGCCAGTCGTCGCGGCAGCCGCCGCGGCGGCGATGCAAGGTTGAGCGCCGCGTCAGCGCCCGTCGCCGCTGAAGCGGCTCCCCCATTCGGAGCTGGGTACGCCCTCGATGCGCTGCGCGCCTCCAGGGCAAGCGAACCTCTCCCGTAGCCCGGATAGGCGGACCCTGCGCCGCGCGTCCGGGACAGCGATCGGAGGGGGTCGCGGGGGGTTGCCGCGCTGCCCATCCCGGGTGCGCGTGCCCGGGCTGCGAGCCGCGCAGCGATCGCCTCAGCCCAGGGCCAGCACGCGGCGCCGCGTCATCGGCCCGAAGCGCAGGTGCTCGAACAGGTGTTCGAGCGCGGCGCCATCGGCGCTGCCGCGACGTGCATCGCCGAGGTCCGGCGGCAGCGGCGCGTCGGTGGCGATCGTCGCCAGCTGGCGGCAGAGCAGGGCCTGCTCGCGATGCGCCTGCAGCCGCTGCGCGTGCGCCGCGGCGCCGCGCAGGCGCAGGAAGGGCAGCTCCGCCACGCGCTCCAGCAGCGCATCCAGGCTGCCGAAATGTGCAAGCAGGGCGGCTGCGGTCTTGGCGCCGATGCCGGGTACGCCGGGGATGTTGTCGACGCTGTCACCGGCCAGGCCAAGGAAATCCGCCACCTGCCAGGCCTCGACGCCGAGGCGTTCCTTCACGCCGTCGGCGCCCC
>JANJTY010000473.1 GCA_024710865.1 Lysobacteraceae bacterium
AGGCTCCACGGTCATGGACGCGAGCGCCGCACCTGCTAAAGTTCGGGCGAACGCCCCCGCCACGCGGGGCGGCCCTTTCCCACTGCTTGAACGAACTTCCGTTATCCCTGCTGTTCGGCCTGCTGGCTGGATTGCTGCTCCTGTCCGCCTTTTTCTCCGGCTCCGAAACCGCCCTGATGTCGCTCAACCGCTACCGGTTGCGGCATCTGGCCAAGACCGGCCATCGCGGCGCCCGCTTCGCGCAGAACCTGCTCGACAAGCCCGACCGTCTGATCGGCCTGATCCTGCTGGGCAACAACCTCGTCAACAACTCCGCCTCCGTGCTCGCGACCCTGATCGCGTTGCGCATCGCGCAGGAGGCTGGCCTTCCGATCGGTCCGGTGACCACGATCGCGACCATCGCCCTGACCGTGGTGATGCTGATCTTCTCGGAGGTCTCGCCGAAGACGCTGGCCGCCTACCATCCCGAACGCTTCGGTTTCCCGGCGGCCTTCGTGTTGACGCCGCTGCTGCGCATCGGACTGCCCTTCGTCTGGCTGATCAGCCGCCTCGCCGGCGCGGTGCTCTGGGTGCTGCGGGTCCGCCCGCGCACGGAGGGCGCCGACCAGCTCAGCGCTGAAGAGCTGCGCACCCTGCTGGCCGAGGCCGGCGGCATGATCCGCCCGCGCAACCGGCGCATGTTGCTCAACATCCTCGAACTCGATGAGCTGACCGTCGACGAGGTCATGGTGCCGCGGCGCGAGATCGAAGGCATCGACCTGGACGAACCGATCGAGCGCATCGTCGAGCAATTGCGCGTGTTTCCCTACTCGCGCATCCCGATCTACCGCGACAGCATCGACAAGGTCAGCGGCGTGCTGAATCCCCGCCAGCTGCTGCCGGACGCGGGCAAGACGCTCGACATCGCCACGCTGGAGGCGCGCGCGCGCAAGCCTTATTTCATCCCCAGCGGCACGCCGCTGACCCGCCAGCTGGCCGAGTTCCAGAAGCGCGGCCGTCGCATGGCGATGGTGGTGGACGAATATGGCGACCTGCTTGGCCTCGTCACGATCGAGGACATCCTGGAAGAGATCGTCGGCGAGTTCACCACCGAGCCGGTCGGCAGCCTGCGCCGGATCGAGAAGCTGCCCGACGGCAGCATCCGCGCCGACGGCCGGGTGCGCCTGCGCGTGCTCAACCGGCGCCTGGGCTGGAACCTGCCGACCGACGGCGCCAGCACGCTCAATGGCCTGATCCTGGAGGCGCGCGAAGGCCTGCCCGAAGAAGGCACGGAATTCGAGATCGAGGGCATGCACATGCGCCTGGAGCGGGTCGAGGACAATATCGCCGCCGAGGTGCGCATCTGGCCCGGCGCCGCGCGGGGCTGAGACGGCTTCAGTCGAACAGGCCCGCCGCGCGCGGCAGCGCGCCTTCCAGTTCGAGCAGGGCCCGCTTGCGCGGCAGGCCGCCGGCGTAGCCGGTGAGCGATCCGTCCGCACCGATCACGCGGTGACAGGGCACGACGATGCCGAGCGGATTGCGGCCATTGGCCATGCCCATGGCGCGCACCGCCTTCACATCGCCCAGCTGGCGCGCGATGTCGGCATAGCTCGCGGTGCATCCGTAGGGAATCGCCCGCAGCGCGACCCAGACCCGCTGTTGGAAGTCCGTGCCGCGCGGCGCCAGGGGAAGGTCGAACACGCGCCGCACGCCGGCGAAGTACTCCTCGAGCTGGTCGGCCGCGCGCTGCAGCAGCGGCGTTGCGCCCTCGCGCCAATCCGGCGACAGGTTCGAGTCCTCGCGCAGGAAGCCGATCCCGACCAGGCCGGCGTCGCTGGCGGCGAGCCGCAACCATCCCAAGGGCGAAGGCACGCGAATGTAGTCGGTCATGGCCGGGCCCGAGCGATTGCCGGTTCGCTGGCGCTGCGCCAGAGCTGGATCGCGGCATAGGCCCGCCACGGCCGCCAGGCCTCGGCACGGGCCTGCAGTTCGCGCGTGGAAAGGGTCGCGCCAGGGTCCGCCGCCGCGCGACGCAGCACCAGGTCGGCGGCGGGAAAGGCATCCGGGTGCCCCAGCGCGCGCAGCGCCAGGTAGTGCGCGGTCCACTCGCCGATGCCGGGCAAGGCCGTCCAGCGCGCGACGAAGTCGTCGAGCCCGCGTTCGCGACGGAAATCCACTCGCCCCTCCCGCACGGCCCGCGCCAGGCTGCGCACCGTCTGCGCCCGCTGGCGGGTCAGGCCGATGGCCTGCAGGTCGGCATCGGCCAGGGTCGCGGGCGTCGGAAAACGGCGATCGAGTCCCTCCAGCGGCGCGCCATCGACGCCGGCACCGAAGCGCTGCACCAGCCGCGTCGCGAGCGTGCGAGCCGCCGCCACGCTGACCTGCTGACCGAGCACGGCGCGCACCGCGGTTTCGAAGCCATCGAAGGCGCCCGGCAGGCGCAGGCCCAGCCGCTGCGTCGTCAGCCGGCCGAGCAAGGCATCGGCGCTCAGAACGCGCGCGACTGCCTGCGGATCCGCATCCAGATCGAACATCCGTCTCACCTGCGCCACCAGGTCCAGCAGCTGGACGGAGGCCACGCCCTGCACCTCCAGCTTCAGCGCCGTCGCGTCGCCCGGCCAGGCGCTGACCCGGATCCAGGCCGGCGCATCCGTCGCGGGCACAAGTCGGGCGTAGCTGTCGGGCCCAACGGATTCGACGCCTGGCAGGGCGCGCTGGCGCAGGAATTCCAGCAGCGCCGCGAAATCAAAGGGAGGGCGACAGGCCAGTCGCAGCTGCAGAACCTCGCGAGCACTGCTCCGCGGGCGCTGGCGCAAACGGCTGGGGGGCAGGCGGTAGGCGGCGAGAAAGGCGTCGTTGAAGCGGCGCAGGCTGCCGAAGCCCGCCGCCAGCGCCACCTCGGTGATGGGCAGGGCGGTTTCGCTCAGCAGCTGCTTGGCGAACAGCAGGCGGCGCGTGCCGTGGACGCCCAGCGGCGCCGCGCCCAACCGCTCGACGAAGATCCGCCGCAGCTGGCGCTCGCCGATGTCCAGTTCGGCCGCCAGGCCGGCCACCGAGGCTTCCGCCAGAAAGCCGGACTCGATCCGCGCCAGTGCGCGCGCCAGCAGCGAATCGCCGCGCCGCCAGCTGCCCTCGCCCGGCGCCAATTCGGGCCGGCAGCGCAGGCAAGGGCGGAATCCGGCCGCCTCGGCCGCTGCCGCCGTGGCGAAGTAGCTGACGTTCGCGGCCTTGGGCGCGGGCGCCGGGCACACCGGCCGGCAGTCGATGCCGGTGCTGCTGACCGCGGTGAAGAACAGCCCGTCGAAGCGCGCATCGCGGCTCAGCCGCGCCTGCTCGCAGACGGCGGGATCGGGCAGCAATGGCGGGGTTGCCGGCGACATGGTGAACAGGCTAGCAAGCCCGGCCAACCCGGACTCGCCGTTTTCGGACGTGGATACCCGCCCTTCCACCCGTCACGGCGTCGCGCGCGCCACGGTTCGCCTCCAGAAACGAAAACGGGCTGCGCCTTTCGACGCAACCCGTTGATTCATCTGGTGCCGGAGACAGGAGTCGAACCTGCGACCTACGCATTACGAATGCGCCGCTCTACCAACTGAGCTACTCCGGCGGTGCTGCTCCGTCGCGCGCTGCGCGAGGGGGCGGAAGTGTAGGCCCGGGGCCGGGTCCGGTCAATCGACCAGGACCGCGCGCAGTTCCTTGGGCAGGGCGAAGATCATGTTCTCGGGCTGGCCGGAGAGCTCGCGCACGCCGGACGCGCCGAGTTCGCGCAGGCGGGCGAGCACGCCCTGCACGAGCACCTCGGGCGCCGAAGCCCCCGCGGTCACGCCCACTGCGCGACGCCCGGCCACCCAGTCCGGATCGATGTCGGCGGCGCCGTCGATCAGGTAGGCCTCGACGCCCTCGCGCTCGGCCAGTTCGCGCAGCCGGTTGGAGTTCGAACTGTTCTTCGAGCCCACCACCAGCAGCAGGTCGCAGTGTTTCACCAGCTCGCGCACCGCATCCTGGCGGTTCTGGGTGGCGTAGCAGATGTCGTCGTTGCGCGGCCCCTGGATGGCCGGGAAGCGCTCGGCCAGCACGGCGATGATCTCGCGCGTGTCGTCGACCGAGAGCGTGGTCTGGGTGGTGTGGGCGAGGTTGTCCGGCTGCGCCACCTGCAGAGTTCGCGCCTGCTCGACGTCCTCGACCAGGTAGATGCGCCCGGCGCTGCCGGCGGCGTTCCACTGCCCCATCGTGCCTTCGACTTCCGGATGGCCGGCGTGACCGATCAGGATCACGTCGCGCCCGGCCTTGCAGTGCCGCGCCACCTCCAGGTGCACCTTGGTGACCAGCGGACAGGTGGCATCGAACACCTTCAGGCCGCGGCGCGCGGCCTCGGCGCGCACCGCCTGCGAAACGCCGTGCGCGCTGAAGATCACGGTGGCGCCGTCGGGCACTTCGTGCAGTTCCTCGACGAAGACCGCGCCGCGCCGGCGCAGGTCCTCGACCACGAAGCGGTTGTGCACCACCTCGTGGCGTACGTAGATCGGCGCGCCGAGCGATTCGATCGCGCGCTTGACGATCTCGATGGCGCGGTCGACGCCGGCGCAGAAGCCGCGGGGGTTGGCGAGCAGGATGTCCATGGGCGGATTATCCCGCTTCCGGCCTGGGCTTGCCGGGAAACAGGCCGAACAGGGCGATGCCGATGGCGCCGCCGACGATGGCCGAGTCGGCCACGTTGAAGGCCGGCCAGTGGTGCACGCGCCAGTAGACATCGACGAAGTCGACCACGTGGCCGTAGCGGATGCGGTCGACCAGGTTGCCGAGCGCGCCGCCGATCACCAGGGCGAAGGGCAAGGCCGTGCGCCAGTCGCCGCGCGGCGTGCGCGCCAGCCAGACCACCAGCAGGCCGCTGATCGCGACCGCCAGCACGGAGAAGAACCAGCGCTGCCAGCCCGATGCATCCGAAAGGAAGCTGAACGCGGCGCCGGGGTTGTAGACCAGGGTCCAGTTCAGCAGGCCGTCGATCACCGGGACCGGTCGGCCGTACTCCAGATGGGTCAGGGCCAGGTGCTTGGTCCAGAGGTCGAGCGCGATCACGATGGCCGAGAGCACCAGCCAGATCAGGGCGTTGGGCTGCGCGCGCATCACGCCTGCCCCTGCGCAGGAGCGCAGCCTGTGCGCGACTGCAGCGCTCGATGCGGCTGCGATGCGGGACTAAGCGCGAGAGCGCGCTCGCGTACAGGGTCCGCTCCTGCCGCAGGGGACCCTGAGCCGTCGCGGAAGGTCAGAACCACCGCCGCACCTCGCCCGCACCGTCGACGTTTTCGACGCAGCGTCCGCACAGTTCGGGATGCGCGGCGTGGCTGCCCACGTCCTCGCGGTAGTGCCAGCAGCGCACGCACTTGGCGTGCGCGCTGGGACGGGCCAGGATCCAGGCCTCGACGCCATCGGCCAGGACGGCATCGTTCGGCTTGTCGGCCACGGGCCTGAGGTCGAGGGTGGAGGTGATGAAGAAGAAGCGCAGCTCCTCGCGCACCGGCTCCAGCCGGGCCAGCACGTCGGCATCGAGGTAGACCGTCACCTCGGCCTGCAGCGAGGCGCCGATCCGGCCGGCCGCGCGCATGGGTTCGAGCACGGCCGAGACCGCCTCGCGCAGGCCGAGCAGGGTGTGGAAATCGGCCACGTCCAGCGCGACCTCGCCACCCAGCGGCGCCAGGCCCTCGTACCAGGTCGCGAACAGCACGTTGTCCTCGCGCGTGCCGGGCAGGTGCTGCCAGATCTCGTCCGCGGTGAAGGCAAGGATGGGCGCGAACCAGCGCACCAGGGCCTGCGCAATGTGGAACATCGCGGTCTGGGCCGAGCGCCGGCCCAGGCTGTCCTCGCGCAGGGTGTAGAGCCGGTCCTTGGTCATGTCCAGGTACAGCGAGCCCAGCTCGACCGAGCAGTAGTTGCCCAGGGCCTGAACCACGGCGGCGAAGTCGTACTCGGCGTAGGCGGCGGTGATCTGCTCGTTCAGCGCATGGGCGCGGTGCAGGGCCCAGCGGTCGAGCAGCAGCAGGCGCCCGGTCGGGACGAGGTGCGCGGCCGGGTCGAACCCATGCAGGTTGGCGAGCAGGAAGCGCGCGGTGTTGCGCAGGCGGCGGTAGACGTCGGCGCTGCGCTTGAGGATCTCGTCCGAGACCGACATCTCGTTGCGGTAGTCGGTCGAGGCCACCCACAGGCGCAGCACGTCGGCGCCGAGCTTGTCCATCACGGTCTGGGGGGCGACCACGTTGCCCATCGACTTGGACATCTTGCGGCCCTGCGCATCGACGGTGAAGCCGTGCGTCAGCACCTGCCGGTAGGGCGCGGCCTTGTCCATCGCGATGCCGGTGAGCAGGGAGCTCTGGAACCAGCCGCGATGCTGGTCCGAGCCTTCCAGGTAGAGGTCGGCCGGCTTGCCCAGGCCGCGCGCGGCCAGCACGCCCTCATGGGTGACGCCCGAGTCGAACCAGACGTCGAGGATGTCGGTGACCTTCTCGTAGTCGGC
>JANJTY010000496.1 GCA_024710865.1 Lysobacteraceae bacterium
CCTCGCTGCCAAGCGCGCGGTACACCGTCGCCATCTCCAGCCCAATGATGCCGCCGCCGACCACGAGCAGGGATTTGGGGATCTCGGCCAGCTCCAGCGCATCGGTGGAATCCATGATGCGCGGATCGTCCCAGGGGAAACCGGGCAGCTTCACCGGCTGGCTGCCGGCCGCGATGATGCACTGCTCGAAGCGGATCAGCTTGGCGCCGTCCTCGCCCTGCACCTCGACTTCGTGCGGCGAGAGAAAGCGCCCCGTACCCTGCACCACGCGCACCTTGCGCTGCTTGGCCATGCCGGCCAGGCCCTTGGTGAGCTGGCCGACAACCTTCTCCTTGTAGCTGCGCAGGGCATCGAGCGCGATCGTTGGCTTCCCGAAGCTGATGCCGTAGTCGGCCGCGTGCGCCGCCTCGTCGATCACCGCCGCCGCGTGCAGCAGGGCCTTGCTAGGAATGCAGCCGACGTTGAGGCAGACCCCGCCGAGGCTGGGGTAGCGCTCGACCAGGACGGTGTCGAGGCCGAGGTCGGCGGCGCGGAAGGCCGCCGTGTAGCCGCCGGGGCCGGCGCCGAGGACCAGCAGGCGGCACTCGATGTCGGGCTGGCGGCCGGTGCCATTACTCGCCTCTCCCGCTGGAAGGGGGGGTGGGGAGGAGGGTGGGGCGCTGGGTCGGGGCTGGGCTTCGGTTTGCCCCCCACCCCCGACCCGCACCCCGGCCGGTGCGCCTGCATGCGCACCGGCGTTCGCGGGCTCGTCGCTGCGCGACTCGAAACCCCCGCTCACCCCGTCGGGAGAGGGGGGCGAATCAGCGCCGTCGTTCGCGGTCTCAAGCACCGCGATCACCGCCCCCTCGCCCACCGTGTCGCCCAGCTTCACGCGCAGTTCCTTCACCACGCCGGCGGCGCTGGAAGGCACTTCCATCGTGGCCTTGTCCGACTCCAGCGTGACCAGGCCCTGGTCCTTGGCGACGCTGTCGCCCACCTTCACCAGCAGCTCGATCACGGGTACGGCGTCGAAATCGCCGATGTCGGGAACCTTGACCTCGATGCTGGCCATGCGCGCGTCCTTGGGTCTGCGAAGGCGGCGAGGATAACCGAATCGAACCGGGCTCGATTTGTAAAAACCATGTGAAATTTCGGCCCCGGCTGGGTACCATGCCGGCTCGCTCCCGCGCACGGCAGTCTGCACGCGGGCTCGTCCGCTGGCGGAGCCGGTCGGGGAACCGGCTGCGTCGATGCACTCACTCGACCGAGGGGAATCCCATGTTCTTTTCGCTTCCGCAGCGCCGCGCCCTGTCGCTGGCCTGCGCCGCCCTGCTCTGCGCGCCCGCCCTGCAGGCCAGCAGCCTTGTCGCCGACTGGAACGAGGCCGCGCTCGCCGCGGTGCGCGCCAACGCGCCCAGGCCCACCGTGGTCTCGCGCACCCTGTTCCTGCTCTCCGCCGCGAAGTACGACGCCTGGGCCGCCTATGACGCCCAGGCGCTGGCCTACACCCCGGCCAACCGTGCCCTGCGCCGCCCCGGCGGCGAGCACAGCGAGGCCAACCGCGAGATCGCGATCAGCCACGCCGCCTACCGCATCCTGGTCCACTTCTACCCGCAGAACCAGGCCGACTTCGCCCAGCATCTGGGCGATCTCGGCATCGCGCTCAGCGACAGCAGCGACGCCGCCACGCCCGAAGGCCTGGGCAATGTGGTCGCCGCCAACCTGCTGGCCGCGCGGGTTGACGACGGCAGCAACGCGTCGGCCAACTTCGCCGATCACCCGAACTACGTGTTCCCCACGCTGCACGCGCCGGTCAACAGTCCCGACGAACTCGCCGCCAACGCGCCCGGTGGCTCGGCCTTCAACCCCAATCACTGGCAGCCGCTGCGCGTCCCGACCGGCACCGTTGTTGATGATGCCGGTCTACCGGTGGTCGATCCCGGGAATCCGGCGTCCTACACCGACCAGAAGTTCCTGACGCCCCACTGGGGCCAGGTGCGGCCCTTCGCCCTCGGCAACCCGCGCGACCTGCTGCCGCCGCCGCCGCCGCAGCATGGATCGACCCTCGCCTACACCGATGCGCTCGGCGAGGTGAAGACCAACCACCAGGCCTGGGTCGACCAGTACGAGGAAGTGCGCCTGATCAGCGCCACGCTGGACGACACCGACAAGGTCATCGCCGAGTTCTGGGCCGACGGCCCGCGCTCGGAGACGCCCCCAGGACACTGGAACCAGCTCGCGCAAGGCATCTCGGCGCGCGACCAGCACGACACCGGCACCGACGCGCGCATGTTCCTCGCGCTGAACGCGGCCCTGTTCGATGCCGGCATCGCGACCTGGTACACCAAGCGGGTGTACGACAACACCCGCCCGCAGTCGGGCATCCGCCATCTGCACTACGGCGAGATGATCGAGGCCTGGGGCGGCCCCGGCATGGGCACCCAGCTGATCCCGGGCCAGAGCTGGCGGCCCTACCAGGAACTGACCTTCGTCACCCCGCCCTTCCCCGAGTACACCTCGGGCCACAGCGCCTTCAGCGCCGCGGCCGCGGCCGTGCTGACCGAGTTCACCGGCAGCGAGGTCTTCTTCGATGGCAGCACGCGCATCGGCAAGGACCTCGACGGCGACGGCGAGGAGGACCTGCTCGGCCAGTTCGTCGCCCAGCCCGGCAGCCTGCGTTTCGACGAGGCACCGGCCGAGGCCGTGACCCTGCGCTGGGAGACCTTCCAGGAAGCCGCCGACGAGGCCGGCATCTCGCGCCTGTACGGCGGCATCCACATCCAGGACGGCGACCTGCGCGGCCGCACCCTGGGCGCCGCGGTGGGTGCGAAGGCCATGGCCAAGGCCAAGGCCCTGTTCGCCGGCCATCTCGGCGCCTCGCCGCAGCAGGCCGGCGTCTACTACGCGCCGGAGCGCAGCGGCGAAGGCTTCACCCTCAACTTCACCGCCGACGGCAGCGCCATGCTGGCCTGGTTCACCTACGACCTGGACCGTCGCCAGATGTGGCTCTACGGCACCGCGATGCCGGCCGCCGACGGCGCGCTGACGGTGCCGCTGGCGATCACCGAAGGCGCCGCGTTCGGCAACCAGTTCGTGCCCGCCGACGTGATGGGCCTGGCCTGGGGCTCGGCCAGCATCGAGTTCCTCGGCTGCGGCCGGATGCGCCTGAGCTACGCCGCCGACCTGGCGGGCTACGGCAGCGGCACGCTCGACCTGGTGCGCCTGGGCCAGGATCCGGGCCAGGGCTGCGAGACGGAGTGAGGGATCGGCGCGGGCGGCGCGTTCGTGCCGCCCGCGCCCATTCAAACGCCGCGCCAGTCGACCCGGTAGAGGTCGGTGCGGCGATCCTTCAGGTTCTGCACGGTGCCGCGCGCACGCGCCTGCGCGAGGCGGGACAGATCGAGCTCGGCCACCAGCACCTGCTCGACATTGGGCGTGGCCTCGGCGGCAATGCCGTCGCGCACGAAGGGCAGGTCGCAGGGCGTGAGCACGGCGTTCTGCGCGTACTGGATGTCGAAGTTGCCGATCCCGGCGACCTGGCCGCAGGTGCCGGCCAGCACCAGGTAGCACTGGTTCTCCACCGCGCGCGCCTGGCAGGAATAGCGCACGCGCAGGTAGCCGTGGCGGTCGTCGGTGCAGTAGGGCACGAAGAAGAGCTCCGCGCCGGCGTCGGTGAGGTGGCGGCCCAGTTCGGGGAATTCGCTGTCGTAGCAGACCATCACCCCGATGCGGCCGAAGTCGGTGTCAATCGGCTCGGCGCTGTCGCCGCCCACCACGCCCCAGAAGGCGCGCTCGCTCGGCGTGGGATGCAGCTTGGCGCGGGCATGCAGGCTGCCGTCGCGCAGGGCGATGTGGCAGGTGTTGCGCACTCTGCCATCGGCATCGCGCGCGATATGGCTGCCTCCGATGATGTCCAGCGACCAGCGCATGGCCAGCGCGCGCAGCAGATCGAGCAGGGCCGGGGTGTGCGCGCTCAGGCAGTCGACCGCCTCGCGTCCCGAACGCGGCTCGCCGCGCTGGGCTACGAGCTGCAGGGTGAACAGCTCCGGCAGCAGCAGGGCCTGGCAGCCGTAGTCGGCGGCGATGCGCGCGCACGCCTCCACCTGCGCGGCGAAGTCCGCGAAGTCGGGCAGCGGCCGCATCGCGACCTGCGCCGCGGCCACGCGGATCACGCCTTCGGTCACAGCAGCAGGCGACGCAGGTCGCCCAGCATCTGGGCGTAGTAGGCGGTGAAGCGGGCCGCGGCTGCGCCGTCGATCACGCGGTGGTCGTAGGACAGCGACAGCGGCAGCATCAGGCGTGGGGTGAACTCGCTGCCATTCCAGACCGGACGCATCTCGCTCTTGGACACGCCCAGGATGGCGACCTCGGGCGCATTGATGATCGGGGTGAAGGCGCTGCCGCCGATACCGCCGAGCGAGCTGATCGAGAAGCAGCCGCCGCTCATGTCGGCTGGGCCGAGCTTCTTCTCGCGCGCTTTCTTGCTGATCTCGCCGAGTTCGGCGGCGAGCTGCAGCAGGCCCTTCCGGTCGCAGTCGCGGATCACCGGCACCACCAGACCGTCGGGCGTGTCGACCGCGATGCCGATGTGGAAGTAGCGCTTCAGCACCAGGTTCTCGCCGCTTTCGTCGAGCGAGGCGTTGAAGGCGGGGAAGGCCTTGAGCGCGGCCACCGCGGCCTTGATCAGGAACACCAGGGGCGTGACCTTGACCTCCTTGTTCTCCGCGCCGAGCTGCTTGCGGAAGGCCTCCATCTCGGTGATGTCGGCGGCATCGAACTGGGTGACGTGCGGGATCATGGCCCAGTTGCGCGCCAGGTTGGCGCCGGAGAGCTTCTTGATGCGCGACAGCGGCTGCGATTCGACCGGACCGAACTTGGCGAAGTCCACCTTCGGCCAGGGGATCAGGTTCAGCCCGCCGCCGGCGCTGGCCGCCGCGGCCGGACGCGCGCCGCCGGACATCGCCGCCTTGACGAAGGCCTGCACGTCTTCCTTCACGATGCGGCCGCCGCGGGCGCTGCCGGAAACCTGGGTGAGGTCCACGCCCAGTTCGCGTGCGAACAGGCGCACCGCGGGGCTGGCATAGGGCACCTTGTCCGGCGCCACCGCATCGGCGTCGAAGCTCACCGGCGGCGTGCGGGGGGCCGCGGCGGGCGCTGTCGGCAGCGGCGAAGGAGCGGCAGCGGGCTTCGGCGCGGCAGGCGCCTCGGCCTTCGGGGCGTCCGGCGCGGGCTTGGGCGCTTCCGCCACCGGTGCGGGCTTGGTCGGCGCGGAAGCCGCGCCCCCGCTGGGCTCGATCAGCGCCACCACCACGCCCTGCTTGACCGCATCGCCCAGCTTCACCTTCAGCTCGCGCACCACGCCGGCGAAGGGCGCGGGCACTTCCATCGTGGCCTTGTCCGATTCCAGCGTGACCAGGCCCTGGTCCTTGGCCACCGTATCGCCGACCTGCACCAGCAGCTCGATCACCGGCACATCGTCGTAGTCGCCGATGTCCGGCACGGTGGCTTCTTTCCGTTCGGCCATGGTCCTGTCCTGTGGGCTGGCGGTGGGCGGGAAGGCCGAATTGTGGCGACAAAGGCGCACGGCGGCCAGCCGAGGCGTGCCTCGGATGCGACGGGCCGTCACATCCGGCTGCAACGAAGCGTCCTGCTTGCGCATCGAACGGTAGGTGATCCGCGGCGCGCACGCGATGGCGGGACACGGCCCGTTTTGCGTTA
>JANJTY010000678.1 GCA_024710865.1 Lysobacteraceae bacterium
TTGAAGTCGCGGCGGGGCTTGAGCTGCTCTGCCAGCGCAGCCTGGAGCCTTTCCGGTTCCAGGTCGCGGTGAACCAGCAGCTCGGGCTGATCCGGGACGAGTCGCAGGAAGCCGAGCTTCCGCAGGAGGCCGAGCCGGTGCTGGTGCCGGAAGACGGCAGCCTGAACCTGCGCGAGCTGGTGGAGGACGAGTTGATCCTGGCCTTGCCGGTGGTGCCGGTTCGTCCGGACTCGGCGGCAGTCGAGACCACCTGCGGCGAGCCGGAACCAATGGAACCGCAACACCCCTTCGCAGCGCTGGCCGCGCTGAAGAAGGACAGTCATTGAACCTGGAGTAATGCCATGGCCGTTCAGAAGAGCCGCAAGACCCCGTCCCGCCGCGGCATGCGTCGTTCGCACGACGCGCTCACCGCCAAGCAGCTGTCCACCGATCCGACCAGCGGCGAGACCCATCTGCGCCACCACGTCACCAAGGACGGCTACTACCGCGGCAAGAAGGTGATCGACACCAAGTCCGCGGTCGTCACCGACGAGGACTGAGGTCCGGTCGCAAGCCAAGCAGCGGCGGCAGGCGCAACGCGTCTGCCGCCGTTTCGCGTTTCCGGCTTCCGTGCAGCGCGGAAGCCGTCGCCTGAGGAATGGGGATGGCGCAGAGAGTGTTCGCACGCATCGCCGGAACCGGCAGTTACCTGCCGGAGAAGGTACTCACCAACGCCGACCTCGAGCAGTTCGTCGAGACCAGCGACGAGTGGATCGCGAGCCGCACCGGCATCCGCCAGCGCCACATCGCAGCCGAGGGCGAGACCACCGGTGACCTTGCTTTCCACGCCGCCACGCGCGCGCTGGAGGCAGCCGGCATGCAGGGCTCCGAGATCGAGCTGATCGTGCTGGGCACCACCACGCCCGACATCATCTTTCCGTCCACCGCCTGCCTGGTGCAGCACCGCCTGGGCGCCAACGGCTGTGCCGCGATGGATGTCAACGCGGCCTGCTCGGGCTTCCTCTATGCGCTCAGCGTGGCCGATGCCTTCATCCGCGCCGGCACGGTGAAGAACGCCCTGGTGGTGGGCGCCGAAACCCTCACCCGCATGCTCGACTGGTCGGATCGCAGCACCTGCGTGCTGTTCGGCGACGGTGCGGGCGCGGTGGTGCTCAAGGCCGACCACGAGACCGGCATCCTCAGCACCCACCTGCACGCCGACGGTGGCAAGAAGGAGCTGCTCTACAACCCGGTCGGCGTCTCCACTGGCTTCAAGCCGGAGGAAAAGAACGCGGGCGTGCGCGTGCTGATGACCGGCAACGATGTGTTCAAGTACGCGGTCAAGGCGCTCGATTCGGTGGTTGACGAAACCCTGGACGCCAACGGCCTGCAGAAGTCCGACCTCGACTGGCTGATCCCGCACCAGGCCAACCTGCGCATCATCCAGGCCACGGCCAAGCGCCTCGACATGTCGATGGATCGCGTCGTGGTCACGGTCGACCGGCACGGCAACACCTCGGCCGGCTCGGTGCCGCTGGCGCTGGACGAGGCGGTGCGCTCGGGCCGCGTGCAGCGCGGCCAGCTGCTGCTGCTGGAGGCCTTCGGCGGCGGCTTCACCTGGGGCTCGGCGCTGCTGCGCTACTGAGTTTCACCGTGGCCGAACCGCGCATCGAGCGCATCGAGGTCGACGGCGCCTTGGCCTGGCGCAAGACCTACGGCAACCCGCAGCGCCGTGCGCGCATGGCCCTGCTGCGCTGGCTGGCGCGGCGCTTGGGATTGAACGCGCTGATCGCCCCCATCCCGCTCGATGCCGAGGCCGCCTGCGCCACCGAAGCCGGCATGATCGAGCGCCTCGCGGCCCTGGGGCTGCGCGTGCCCTCGATCATCGATCGCGGGCCAACATGTCTCGTGCTGTCGGGCCTCGGCCAGACACTGGCCCTGGCCTGCAAGCGCGAACCCGACCTTGAACGCCGCGCCGATCTGCTGCGCGCGGGGTTCGAGGCTCTGATCGACCTGCACCGCCGTGGCGGCTACGCGAGCCAGGCCGTGGCGCGCAACCTCACCGTGGCCGATCACCGCATCGGTTTCATCGATCTCGAAGAAGATCCGGCCCTGATGATGTCGCTGCCTGCCGCGCAGGCGCGCGACGCCCTGCTCTTCGTGCAGTCCAGCGCGCGCTTCCTGCTCGACCATCCCGCGCGCTATGCCGCCCTGCTCTCCGACTACCTGGCGCAGGAATCCCCGGCCGTGCGCGCCGAGATCGGCAAGACCGCCCGCCGCCTGCGCTGGCTGGCCTGGCCCGCATCGCTCGGCAGCGCGCGCGGACGTGCCTTTGCGATGGCCTTGCGGCAGCTGGGTGCTGCTGCGGGCAGCGGGCTCGACTGGCCAGAAGCCGGTGGGCCACGGATGAACACCGATGAACACGGATGAACACGGATGAACACGGATGAACACGGATCCGAAGCAAGTGAAGGAATGCGCGGCGCTCCGGGTCGTGCTCCCCGCTGAACTCGCCGACCCACCGCTATCGGCTGCGCTTCGCTCTTGTCCGTGTTGATCCCTGTTGATCCGCGGCAATAACCGCCTTGGCTCTGAGCGCGTCGATCCCCGGCCCAGCGCTTTCTTCCACACCCTACGCCCCGGTACAGACGGAACGCCGGCGATGTGGCCTACACTAGCGAGCTTTGTGCGCGCCGACAGGGCGCGGTGGGGAATCCGATGAGCCAAGCCAATCTCGCCTTCGTCTTTCCCGGACAGGGCTCGCAGTCGCTCGGCATGCTGGCCGAGCTCGGCGCGCGCGAGCCGGCCGTTCGCGAAGCCTTCGCCGAGGCCTCGCAGGGCGCCGGCGTGGATCTCTGGGCGCTGTCGCAGGACGGTCCCGAAGCCCAGCTCAACCAGACCGAATTCACCCAGCCGGCCCTGCTCGCCGCGGGCGTGGCGGTGTGGCGCGCCTGGCAGGCGCAGGGCGGTGCGATGCCCGCGCGCCTGGCCGGACACAGCCTGGGCGAGTACAGCGCCCTGGTCGCAGCGGGCGTGCTGTCGCTGTCCGATGCCGCCGCCCTGGTGCGCGAGCGCGGTCGCCTGATGCAGGCCGCGGCGCCGGAAGGCAGCGGCGCGATGGCGGCCGTGCTCGGCGCCGAGGATGCCCTGGTGGTCGAGGTTTGCGCCGCCGTGTCGAACGAGACCGTGGTGGTGCCGGCGAACTACAACTCGCCAGGCCAGATCGTGATCGGCGGCCACGCAGACGCGCTAGACCGGGCGCTGGCCGAACTCGCTGCGCGCGGCGTGCGCAAGGCGGTGAAGCTCGCCGTCAGCGTTCCCTCGCACACGCCGCTGATGCGCGAGGCCGCCAACCGCCTGTGCGAGACCATGGGGCGGCTGGGCTGGAACGAGCCCGCCATTCCGGTCGTGCAGAACGTCGACGGCGAAGTGCACGCCGGCGTGGACGCGATCCGCGACGCCCTGGTGCGCCAGCTCTACCTGCCGGTGCGCTGGACCGACTGCGTACAGGCCCTGGCCGCCGCCGGCGCCACGCGCATCGCCGAGTGCGGCCCGGGCAAGGTGCTGTCCGGCCTGTGCAAGCGCATCGACAAGTCGCTCGACGCGCGCGCCATCGGCGCACCAGCCGATTTCGATGCCGCGCTCGCTGACTGGAAGGCCTGATTTCTTGCCACGGATGAACACGGATAAACACGGATAAGAGCGGATGTGAGAAGGAGCAGCAGCCCCGTCCGCATCATCGAATTGCTCTTGATCCGTGTTTTTCCGTGTTCATACGGGGCAAGAAATCAGGCCT
>JANJTY010000531.1 GCA_024710865.1 Lysobacteraceae bacterium
GGCGCTGTCACCCGACGGGATGGAACTCGCCGTCGGCGCGCCGTTCGACCAGGAGGAACAGTTCGATCTGCGCGGCGCGGTGTACGTGTTCCAGCGCTCGGGGGGGCAGTGGGCCCAGTTCCAGCGGGTCTCGTCGCCGGCCGGTGGCCTTGGCGAGAACTTCGGAACGTCGCTGCTGTTCGACGGATCCGAGCGCCTGTTCGTGGGCGACATCCGCGAGATGGCCGGCGTGGGCGATCAGCTGCAGAACGGCGCGGTGCACGCGCTGAACCGGTACGCGGGCCTGCCGCCTGGGCAGAACTGGACGCCGGGGCGCTTCTGGAATTCCCGTTTTGGCGGGGGAGATTTCTTCGGCAACGCCATCGCCCTCTTCGGCGGTGGACTGATCATCGGTGCACCCGGCCGGGATGAAGCCTTCATTGGTGAAGACGTCGGCGCCGTGTACGGTTACTTCTCCGTCTTCGCTGACGGCTTCGAGTGACTGGCCCGGGTTCGATGCCGCTTGGCCCACCTCTCCAGGGAGGCCCCTGCTTCCCCGTGCCTGCGACGCTCCCGGTACACTGAGGGCTCGGTTCGAACGCTCCCTGCGCCGGCACTCCTGAGGCGGGCCCATGGCGTCGGCCGCTTTGCACTCGTCATCCGGGAATCCAGGCCGTGGCCGGCCAGCACCGCAAGCGCTTCGACCCTGACCCACGCTGCCTCGACGAGCGCCCGGTATGTGCTGCGGGGCCTCGACGCGCGACTCCGATTCACGGGATGCCTGGTCTCCGCGGGTCGGGCCGTCGCGGCCGCGGCTTCACCCTCATCGAACTCCTCGTCGTCCTCGTCATCCTCGCGGTGGTGACCGGCGCGGTGATGCTGCGCGTGGACGTGGGCGGGGAGCGCGGGCTGCAGCGCGAGGCGGAGCGATTGGCGGCGCTGCTGGTGCTGGGCTGCGAGCGGGCCGAGCGGGTCGGGCGCGATCTGGGCCTGATCGTGCAGCCCGACGGCTACCGCTTCGTCTGGCTGCTGCCGCAGGGGCCAATCGCGATGGACGACGAGGGCGGCGAGGCGCTGCGCGCGCGGCGCCTCGATGGCGGGCTGTCGCTGCGCATCGAGCGCGAGGGGCGCTGGCAGGCGCCGACGGCGGACGGCGACCTGCCGCAGCTCGGCTGCAGCGCGCGCGGCGAGCTCACGCCGTTTCGCCTGCAGCTGCAGGCCGGCGAGGACGGCGCGCGCTGGCAGGTGCAGGGCGGGCCGGGGCAGGCGCCGCGGGCCAGCCGGGTGGAGGGCTGATGCGCGCGCGCGGCTTCACCCTGCTCGAAGTGCTGGTGGCGCTGGCGATCCTGGGCCTGGTGATGCTGGCCCTGGTGCGCGTCGCGGCGCAGGAGGCCGAGAGCCTGCGCCACCTGCGCGAACGTACGTATGCGGGCTGGATCGCGAGCAATGCCATCGCCGAGCTGCGCCTGTCCGGCCAGGTGCAGCCAGGGCGGCGCGAGGGCGAGGTCGAGTTCGCCGGCCGCCGCTACCGCTGGCAGGCCCTGACCCAGGACACGCCGGTGGCCGGCATCCGCCGCATCGATGTCGTGGTGGTGGGCGAGGACGGCAGCGAGACGCTCGGCCAGCTCACCGGATTCGCCACGCCGTGAGGCACGCCCTCGCTTCCGCTCCGCACAGCTCGCGCAACCTGCGTGCCGGCCGTCGCGCGCGCGGCTTCACCCTGGTCGAGCTGCTGGTCGCGGTCGCGGTGCTGGCCGTGGTCGCGGCCCTGGCCTGGGGCGGTCTGGCCTCGGTCGCGCGCACCCGCGCCCTGATCGAGGCCGAGCAGCTGCGCCTGGCCGCGCTCACGCGCGCTTTCGGGCGCTTCGAGGCCGACCTGCGCGCCGCGATCGCGCGCCCGGTGCGCGATGGCGCCGGCGCCGAGGGGCCGGCCTTGCGCGGCGAACCGGCCCTGCTCGAAGTCACGCGCGGCCTGCCGCCCAGCCTGATCGAAACCGGTGGCGCGGACCTGGCGCGCGTGGCCTGGTCACTGCAGTCGGGCAGTCTGCAGCGCGCCGCCTGGATGGTGCTGGACCGGCCCGCCGGCATCGCGCCGCCGAGCGAGGCGCTGGTGCCGGGTACGAGCCGGATCGAGTTCCGCTACCTCGACGCGCAGGGACGCTGGCAGTCGCGCTGGGCGGACTCGGTTCGCCTGCCTCTCGCGGTCGAACTGCGTCTGGGCATCGAGGATCTGGGCGAACTGCGCCGCGTGGTCGAACTGCCCGCGGCGGAGCCGCGCTGATGCGCGCACCGCGATTCATTCCGCTTCGACGCCAGCGCGGCGTGGCCCTGCTGCTGGCCCTGCTGGCCCTGGCCCTGGCCCTGCTGCTCATCGCCAGCCTGCTCGATGCCGGCGAGCAGACCCGTGGCCGCGCGCGCACCGCCTGGCGCGCCGAACAGGGCTGGCAGCTGCTGATCGGCCTGGAGGCGTGGGCGGCGGACAGCCTGCGCCGCGACCGCCAGGCCAACGGCATCGACCATCCCGGCTCGGCCTGGCGCCAGCCGATGCCGCCGATCGACGTGCCCGGAGCGCGCATCGGCGGGCAGCTGCAGGATCTGGGCGGCTGCTTCAACCTCAACGCCCTGCACGCGGCTGGGCAGGACGACGCGCGCGCCATCGCGCGCTTCGAGCGGCTGCTGCGCGCGCTCACCCTCGATGTCGCCATCGCCGCGCAGGCCGCCGACTGGATCGACGCCGACACACAGGCGCGCAGCGGCGGCGCCGAGGATGCGCAGCACCTGCTGCGTACGCCCTCGCGCCGCGCCGCCAACCGGCCCTTCGTCGATGTGAGCGAACTGCGCCTGCTGCCGGCGGTCGATGCCGAGGCCTACCGGCGCCTGGCGCCGCTGGCCTGTGCCCTGCCGTCCGACCACACCATCAACCTCAACATGGCCGCGCCCGAACTGTGGATGAGCCTGCACGAGTCGATCGGTGCCGGCGAGGCGCGTCGCCTCGCGCGCGAGGGCCAGGCGCGCTATGCCGGCATCGACGCCGTCGCGTCCGAACTGCAGGCGATGCAGCTGGCGGGCGTGGATCTGTCCGGCACCGGCGTGCAGACGCGCTACGTGCTGGCGGTGGCCGAGATCGAGGCCGACGGCCTGCCCTTCCGCTACACCAGCCTGCTGCAGCGCGGCGAGCAGGGCACGCGCGTGCTGTGGCGGCGCTGACCGACACCGCGAACGGATTGCCTCGATGAGCCTGGACCTGCTCGCCCACCTCCTGCTCGGCCTCGCCTTCCTGCTGGCGCTGGGCTTCCACCGCCACCGCGCGGCGCAGTTGCTGCTGGTGCTGTGGCTGATGCTGGCAGGCGTCGGCGGCGCGGAGGCGCGCTGGGAGCAGGGCGCGCTGCGTTTCGGGCCCTGGCTGCTGCTGTTCTCGGTGCTGCTGCCCGAGCCGCGCCTGCTCTCGCGCCGGCACGCGCTCTATCTGGCGTTGCTCGGGCTCGCCGTGCTCATCACCCTGGCCGCGCCGGCGCATTCGCTCGGATCGTTGCTGACCGTGGCCAGCGTACCGGGCCTGGGCATGGACGCCGCCGCGGCGACGCTCACGGCATTGGCTGCTGGCCTGTGCGCGCTGCGCGGGCTCTGGCGCCGGCAGCCGATCGAACTCGGACTCGCCGGCATGCTGGCGCTGGCGGCCGCCGGCCTTGCCCAGCCCGGCACGCTGGCGGGCTGGCTGATCGCCGCCGCCGTGGTCGCGATGGGTGCGATCGGCCATGCCGGCTGGCGCATGGCTTTCCTCGATCCGCTCACCGGTCTACCCAACCGGCGCGCGCTGGACGAGACCCTGGCCAGGCTGTCGGGCGGCTTCGCGCTGGCGATGGTCGATGTGGACCACTTCAAATCCTTCAACGACACGCACGGGCATGATGCCGGCGACATCGTCCTGCGCCGCGTCGCCCGCGCGCTGGCTGCGCAGGCCGGCGGACGCGCGTTCCGCTATGGCGGCGAGGAGTTCTGCGTGGTCTATCCCGGGCGCGAAGCCAAGGCCGCGGCGGAGGCGCTGGACGTGGCCCGCGCCGCGATCGAGGCCCTGCGCATCGAGCTGCCGCCCAAGCCCGGCAAGGGTCGCACGGGCAAGCGCGTGCAGGTCTCGGTGACGGTGAGCGGCGGCGCCGCCGCGCGCACGCCCGAACGGCGCAGCGCCGCCGAGGTGCTCAAGACCGCCGACCAGGCCCTTTACCGGGCCAAGGCCAAGGGCCGCAACCGCGTGCTGGCAGCCTGAACTGGGCGCCCGCGCTGTGCCGCGTGATCCCTCTGTCCGTCCGTTGCCGCGGCAGCGCACGTTCTCCCGTTCGCCGAGCCTGAAGGGGAACGTCGATGCGGGATGCTCTTCCTGGCGCGCGACGCCCCGCCACCAGGGCGGTGGCTGGCGCTCCACATGCCGCCGTCGCCGCAGGAGCGCACTCCCTGCCCCCGCACCCCACGCGCCGGCATCAGCCCATTCCCCCAGGGCATGAATCCGCGGCTGCGAAGGCCGCATCGATGCAGTAGCATCGAACCGATTCTCCGCAAAACCTTGGGGGTTGTATGGCGGTGACAGTGGCTGCGGTCAAAGAGACCGCGGCGGGCGAGAAGCGCGCGGCGCTTTCGCCCGAAAT
>JANJTY010000545.1 GCA_024710865.1 Lysobacteraceae bacterium
GCCGACGTGGTGGTCGAGGGTGTGGAGACGGCGCAGGAGCTGGAAATTCTGGCCGGACTCAACTGCCGCTACGCGCAGGGCTACCTGATCGGCAAGCCGCAGCCGCTCGAAGAGATCCTCACCGCACTGCCGCTGCGGTGACGAACGGCAGTCGCGCCTGAGCCCTCCAGCCTCCACCCTGCTGGATCGATCAACTTCGTGGTCACGGTGCGGAACCCGTGCCGTTCCGCGAGGTCCAACCCGTCCCCCGCGGCGAGCGCACCATGGATAGCCCGAGTCCCGACCCCACCCTCGATGCCCTGCGCGAGGCCTTCCTGCGCCTGGATGCTGCCCTCGGCGAGCGCATCGTTGGCCAGTCCGTACTGACCCGCCGTCTGATCGTGGCCCTGCTCGCCGACGGCCACCTCCTGGTCGAAGGCGCCCCGGGCCTGGCCAAGACCACCGCGATCAAGGAGCTGGCCGCGCGCATCGAGGGCGACTTCAGCCGCATCCAGTTCACGCCCGATCTGCTCCCGGCAGACCTCACCGGCACGGACGTGTTCCGTCCGCAGGAGGGCCGCTTCGAGTTCCAGCCGGGGCCGGTGTTCCACAACCTCCGGTTGGCCGACGAGGTCAACCGCGCGCCGGCCAAGGTCCAGTCCGCCCTGCTCGAGGCCATGGGCGAGCGGCAGGTTACCGTCGGCGCACGCACCTATCCGCTGCCGCGCCTCTTTCTGGTGATGGCCACGCAGAATCCGATCGAGCAGGAGGGCACCTATCCCCTGCCGGAGGCCCAGCTCGACCGTTTCCTCATGCACGTGCGAATCGGCTATCCGGACGCCGGTGCCGAGACCGGCATCCTGCGTCTGGCGCGGGAACAGGCCCTGTCCGAGGGTTCCTTGGGAGCCAGCCGGCCCGCCATGCTGCTCACCCAGGAGCAGGTCTTCGCCGCGCGACGCGCGCTCTTCAGCCTGCACATGGCGCCGGCCCTGGAGCGCTACCTGATCGAACTGGTGCTGGCGACCCGCGACCCCGCACCCTACGGCGAGGACCTGGCGCGTCTGGTGGCGTTCGGCGCGAGTCCGCGCGGATCGATCGCGCTCGAGCGCTGCGCCCGGGCCGAGGCGTTCCTCGCCGGCCGCGACTACCTGACGCCAGACGACATCCAGGCCGTGGCGCTCGATGTGCTGCGGCATCGGGTGCTGCCCAGCTACGAGGCCGAGGCCGAGGGCCTGGACGGGGGCGCCATCGTCGAGCGCCTGCTGCAGCGCGTGCCGCTGCCCTGAGCGCGCCGATGCGGTCGGCGTCCGACAACGCCCGAGTCAGAACGGGCATCGCTCCGGACATCGCGGAGCTCGTCGCCCTGCGCAGCGCCGCGCGCGGGCTGGCGGCCGGGCTGCGCCGGAGTGCCGACCGACTCATCGGCCAACAGGAGTCGCCGTTTCGCGGTCGCGGCATGGAGTACGCCGAATCGCGTCCCTACAGTGCTGGCGACGAAGCCCGCCATATCGACTGGCGGGTGACCGCGCGTACCGGACGTCCCTACACCAAGCTGTTCCAGGCCGAGCGCGAGCGCACCACCCTGCTGGTGCTGGAATCCTCGGCGGCGATGCGCTTTGGTACCCGGGTCTGCTTCAAATCGGTACAGGCAGCGCGACTCGCGGCATTGATGGCCTGGGCCGCGCAGGGTGAGGGTGATCGGATTGCCGCGTGTTGCTTCGGCGATCGCCGCGGGCAGCTGCCGCCGCGCGGTTCGCGCGGTGGTGTCATGCGGGCACTCGCTGCCCTCGTGGACTGGAGCGCGGACGCGCCGCCGCAGCCTCTGGCGCACGGCCTCGGCGATGCGCTCGAGCAGATCGCGCCGCTGCTCAGGCCGGGAAGTCGAATCCTGCTCCTGCTCGATGCCGCCGCCGTCGACGCGCGCGCGCTGGCGAGTCTCGGGCGCCTGCGCGCGCACCACGATCTCGCCGCCTGCCTGGTGGCCGATGCGATCGAACTGCAGCCGCCACCGCCGGGACGCTACCTCGCCAGCCTGGGCGGCCTGCGACGCTGGCTCTCGCCGCCGCCCGCCGCCGCCGGCGACGAGTGGCTCCCCGCGTGGCAGGCACGCCAGGCGGCTGCGCGCGAGGCCCTGCGCCGCGCAGGCGTTCGCGTGCGTACCGTGTCGGTGCGCGACGATCCGGTCCACGCCCTGCGCGCGCTGCTGCAGGGCGGTGCCGCCACCCAGCGCGAGGGCGCGGCGTGAGCGGCCCGGAATTGCGCGACATCCATCTGCCGCCCGATCCCGGCTGGTGGCCGCCGGCGCCGGGCTGGTGGCTACTCGCGCTGCTGATCGCGGTGGCCTTGGTCTGGCTCGGGCTGCAGCTCGCGCGGGGCTGGCGGAAGCGGCGCGCGTCGAGCCGGCTCCGGGCGGAGATCGACGCGGCGCTCGCGGGCGACCTGACGCCGGCCGAGCGGTTGGCGCGCCTGTCCGGCCTGTTGCGCCGATGGGCCAGGCAGCATCGCCCCGAAACGGTGGGTCTGGCCGGCCAGGCCTGGCTGCAGGCGCTGGACGGCGATTGGCAGGATGCGCCCTTCCTGAACGGCCCGGGTCGCTTGCTGATCGAGGCGGCATTCCAGCCGCAGCCGGGCGGCGAGGGCCTGGAGGCGCTGGAGCAACTGGTACGTCGACGCCTGCTGGAGGACGCCACGCGTGCCTGAGCTGACCTGGCCCTGGCTCCTGTTGCTGCTGCCTGCGCCTTGGCTGGCGGCGCGCCTGCTGCCGCCGGCGGTCGCGGGCCTGCCGGCCGTGCGTCTGCCTTTGCCGGCGGACGTGGTCGACGCCGACATCGGCGGTTCGACCCGCTCCGGGCGACCATCGCTGCTCGCGCTGCTGGCCTGGCTCGCGCTCTGCCTCGCCCTGGCGCGTCCCCAGTGGGTGGGCGAACCGGAGGCGCCGCCGCGCAGCGGCCGCGACCTGCTGGTGGCGGTGGACGTCTCGGGCAGCATGTCGGCCGAAGACATGGTCATCGGCGGACGCCGCATGAACCGGCTCGACGCAGTCAAGCGGGTGCTCGCCGACTTCCTCGACCGCCGCGTCGGCGACCGCATCGGCCTGCTCCTGTTCGGCCAGGGCGCTTACCTTCTGACCCCGCTCACCTTCGACGTGCCCGCCCTGCGCCAGCAGCTCGAAACCGTGCAGGTGGGGATCGCCGGACGCGAAACCGCGATCGGCGACGCCATTGGCCTGGCGGTGAAGCGCCTGCGCGAGCGGCCGCAGGCCCAGCGCGTACTGATCCTGCTCACTGACGGGGTCAACACCGCTGGACAGCTCGATCCGATGAAGGCGCTGGAGCTGGCCGAGATCGAAGGCCTGCGCATCCACACCATCGGGGTCGGCAGCGAGGGCGGCGGCGGCTTCATGGGCCTGCGGCTGGGCGCTGGTGCCGAGATCGACGAGGCCACCTTGCGCCGGATCGCCGAGCGCACCGGCGGTGGTTACTTCCGCGCCCGCAATGCGGCCGAGTTGGCCGGCATCTACGCCGAGATCGAGCGCATCGAACCGGTCGAGCAAGCCGGCGAGCCGCTGCGCCCGCGGCGCGAACTCTATCCGTGGCCACTGGCGGCTGCCGGCCTGTTCATGGGCCTCGCCCTGCTGGCGGGTTGGCGCGGGTGGGGACGGCCATGAACGCGCTGCTGAGCGATCTCCATTTCCTGCGCCCGGCCTGGCTCCTGCTGCTTGCGCTGCTGCCGTTGCTGTGGTGGACGCTCGGCCGGCGCGCGCGCGGCGGCGGCGACTGGGAGCGGGCGGTCGATCCGCACCTGCTGCCGCATCTGCTCGAGCTCTCGCCGGGCCGAGCCGGTCGGGCGTCCCAATGGCTGGCGCTCGGCGCTGCCCTGCTGTTCGTGCTGGCGCTGGCCGGACCGGCCTGGGAGCGCATGCCCGAGCCGCTGCAGCGCCAGGAAGCCGCCCTGGTCATCGCGCTCGATCTCTCGCCCAGCGCCCGCGCCACCGATCTCAAGCCCGATCGCCTGATCCGCGCGCGC
>JANJTY010000587.1 GCA_024710865.1 Lysobacteraceae bacterium
GCGCCCCGCCGCGGGGGGTGCGTGGCGGGGGGCGGGGGGGCCGGGGGCGGCGCGCGCCGGGCCCCCCCCCCCCCCCCGCGCTGCTATCCTCGCGCTTCGTTCCGGAGACGGATGAGCGCCGCATGGCGGACGAGGACATCACGCGACTGCTGCGGGCAGCCAGCGATGGCGACCGGGCGGCGCTGGACCGGGTATTCGACCTGCTCTACGCCGAGCTGCGCCGCATCGCCGGGCAGCGCATCGGCAACCATGGCGGCGCCACGCTGTCCCCGACCGGCCTGGTGCACGAGGCCTACCTCAAGCTGGCCCGGGCCGAATCCTTGCCGCTGGAGAACCGAGGCCACTTCCTGGCCTGCGCGGCGCGCGCCATGCGCCACGTGCTGGGCGACCTGGCCCGCAGGCACTTCGCCGACAAGCGCGGTGGCGATGCCACCCGCGTCACCCTGCAGGAGAACCTGGCCGAGCCGGGTAGCGACATCGACCTGCTCGACCTCGAACGCGCCCTCGACGCGCTCGACGCGGTCGATCCTGCGCTGCGCGAGCTGGCTGAGCTGCGCTACTTCTCCGGCCTCAGCGTGGAGGAAATCGCCGCCCTGCGCGGAGTGACCGAGCGCACCGTGTTCCGCCAGTGGCAGCAGGCGCGCGCCTTCCTGCAGGTGCAGTTGGGGCCGACATGAACACCGAAGACGCGACCGCGCGACGCCGCGCCGCGAACGCGATCCTGGGCGAGCTGCTGGAGCTCGATCCGGCCGACTGGACCACCGCGCTCGAGGCGCGCGCGCCCGAACCCGCGCTGCGCCGTGAAGTCGAAGCGCTTCTGGCGGCGGTGCGCGCGCCCGACCGCCGCCTCGAACCGCCGGACGACCCCTTCGCGCTGCTGCCCGCGCCGGCGCGCCCGGCCATCGCACAAGACCAGCTGCGCGGTCGCCGCCTGGGCAGTTGGGAACTGGTCGAGGAGATCGGCCGCGGCGGCATGTCGGTGGTCTACCGAGCCCGCCGCCTCGGCGCCGATTTCGAACAGATCGGTGCCGTGAAACTGCTCGGTCTGGCCGCGCTCGGCACCGGCGGCCGCGCCCGCTTCGACCGCGAGCGTGCGCTGCTGGCGCGCCTGCGCCACCCGCAGATCGCGGGGCTGATCGATGGCGGTATGGCGGACGACGGCACACCCTTCCTGGTAATGCAGCTGGTCGAGGGCGAGCGCATCGACCGCTGGTGCGAGGCGCAGGGCCTCGACCTCGAGGCCCGACTGCGCCTGCTCGCCTCGGTCTGCGACGCCGTGGCCCATGCCCACCGGCAGCTGGTCCTGCACCGCGATCTCAAGCCGGCCAACATCCTGGTCACGCCGGGCGGAATCCCGATCCTGCTCGACTTCGGCATCGGCACGCTGATCGATCCCGACGCCGAAGCCACCGCCTCGACCCTGCGCGCGATGACGCCCGGCTACGCCGCGCCCGAGCAGGAGGCCGGCCAGCCCTGCAGCACCGCGACCGACGTGTTCGCCCTGGGCCGGGTGCTGGCGACCCTGCTGCGCGACACGGGGCCGCTGCCGCGCGACCTGCGGGTCCTGCTCGAGGTGGCCCAGCATCCGGATCCGGAGCGGCGCTACCCGGATGCGCGCGCGCTGGCCGACGAGATCGGCCGCTTCCTCGCGCGCCGGCCGCTGCACGCCGTGCCCGACGCCATCGGCTACCGCCTGCGCCGCTTCCTGCAGCGGCACCGCGCCGCGCTGGCCGTCGCCACGGTCCTGCTCGCGACCCTGCTCGGCGGACTGGCCGCCACCCTCTGGCAGGCGCGCCGGGCCGAGGCGGAGGCGGCGCGCGCCCTGGCGACGCGCGACTTCCTGGTCGAACTGCTGCGCGGCGCGAACCGGGAAAACACGGGCAGCGCGGATCCGCGTGTTTCCGAACTCATCGACCTGGCCGCCGGCCGGATGGACGCCGACGCCCGCATGCTCCCGGCCCTGCGCGTCGACGTCGGCACGATGCTGGGCGAGCTCTACACCTCGGTCGGGCGCCATGCGCAGGCGGAGGCCAGGCTGCAGGCGGCCCTGGCGCAGGCCCGGCAGCTGGGTGCGCCCGCACTGGAAGCCGGCGTCCACGTGCGCCTGGGCATGCTCGCCAACAGCCGCAACGAGGCCGCCGCGGCCCTGGCGCACTTCGAGCAGGCCCTGGCCCTGCCCGGAATCCCGGACCAGGGCCGCGGCCAGCTCTACGCCGACGCGCTGCCCGGCCTGGCCTATGCGCTGCACAACCTCGGCCGCAGCGAGAACGCCAAGGCCCGGCTCCAGGCCGTGCTGGCCGATCCCGATCCGGCCATCGGCCCGCAGCAGCGCGATGCGATCCTGCTGGGGCTGGCCTCCCTGCCGCTTCCCCCGGCCGAGCGCCTTCCGCCTCTTCAGCGGGCCCTGGAGCGCGCCGGGAGCGGCGAACTGACGCCCTGGACGGAACTTTCGGTACAGGCGAGCCTGGCGCAGGCGCTGGGGGAACTGGGACGCCACGCCGAAGCCGTCGGCCACCTGCAGCGCGCGATCGACCTGGCCGAGGACATCTATCCCGGCCCGCACAGCCGTCGCGTGCGTCTCTACTCCAACATCGCCGGCCTGCTCACCCGGAGCGACCGCTACCCGGAGGCCGAGCGCTTCCTGGCCCGGGCCGAAGCCATGTACCGCGAACTCGGAGACGACCACTCTCCGGCCTTCTCGGCCATGCTCAACAACCTTGGAACCCTGCAGCTGGAGCTGGGGCGTGCGCGCGAGGCGATCGTCCCCTTGCGCGAGAGCCTCGCGCTCGCGACGCAGCATTTCGGCGAACGCGACCCGCGCACGCGAGCGGCGCAGGCCAACCTGCTGCAGGCGCTGGCCGAGGCCGGGGAGCAGGACGCCGCCGCCGACCTCTGGCTGCAGGCGCAGCGCGGCTGGCAGCCGGACGAGCCGCCGATCAGCACCGCGCGCTTCCAGGCCGTGGGCGCGGAGATCGCGCTCCTGGGCGGCGAACTCGCGGCGGCGGCGCGACGGTCGGACGCATCGCGGCGCGCGCTCGCGGTCGGTCCGGATGGCTTCGCGGCGCAGGCGCTGGAGCTGCGCCTGCGCCTGGTCGACGCCGTGCTGGCCTCGCTGCAGGGCACGCCCGACCTGGCCGACGCCGGCTTCGCCGAGGCGCTGACGCTTGCCTCCACGATCGGCCGTGCGGCCTGGACGCGCGAGTGGCGGATCATGCTAGCGATGGCCGGCCATGCCGAGCGCAGCGGCGACGCCGGGCGCGCGGAGCGCCACCGGCAGGCGGCGGCGACGCTGTACCGGGACCGCAGTGGCGCCGAGCCCGACTCGCGCGCGGCTCCCGATCCGGTCCTGCCCGCGGCGGAGGCCGGCTGAGTTCGGAGCCCGGCGGCGTCGGTACAATCGCGCGTCTCCAACGCGACCGCCGCCGCCCATGCCCCAGATCCACTCGCACATCGACCCGCGCTCGCCCGAGTTCCTGGAGAACCGCGCCCACCTCAAGGGCCTGGTCGAGGAACTGGAACAGCGCCTGGCGCGTGCCGCGCTGGGCGGCGGCGACAAGGCCCGCGCCAAGCACAGCGCGCGCGGCAAGCTGCTGCCGCGCGACCGCATCGCCGGCCTTCTCGACCCCGGCTCGCCCTTCCTCGAGATCGCGCCGCTCGCTGCCGAGGACCTCTACGACGGCCAGGCCCCCGCGGCGGGCCTGATCGCCGGCATCGGCCGGGTGCACGGCATGGAAGTGCTGGTCGTGGCCAACGACGCCACGGTCAAGGGCGGCACCTATTTCCCGATGACGGTGAAGAAGCACCTGCGCGCGCAGGAGATCGCGCGCGAGAACCGCCTGCCCTGCGTCTACCTGGTCGATTCCGGCGGCGCCTTC
>JANJTY010000592.1 GCA_024710865.1 Lysobacteraceae bacterium
ACGTAGATGACCGGCGACATCTTCTCCAGGTTGATCTGGTGCATGATCCCGTTGCCCGGCGGGATCACGTCCACGTTCTTGAACGCCAGCTTGGTCCAGTCGATGAAGTGGAAGCGGTCGGCGTTGCGGCGGTCCTCGATCGCGCGGTTCTTGGCGAAGGCGTCGGGGTCGTAGCCGCCGCATTCCACCGCCAGCGAGTGGTCGACGATGAGCTGCACCGGCACCACCGGATTGACCTTGGCCGGATCGCCGCCCTGCTCCGCGATCGCGTCGCGCAGGCCGGCCAGATCGACCAGCGCGGTCTGGCCGAGGATGTCGTGGCAGACCACGCGCGCCGGGAACCAGGGGAAATCGCGCTCGCGCCGGCGCTCGATCAGCTGGCGCAGGCAGTCGTCCAGGATGGCCGGATCGCAGCGTCGCACCAGGTTCTCGGCATGCACCCGCGCGGTGTACGGCAGGGTGTCGTAGCTGCCCGGCGCGAGCGCTTCGACGGCGGCGCGGGCGTCGAACCAGTCGAGCGAGGTTCCGGGCAGGGGCTTGCGGTGGGCGTGGTTCATGCGGGTTCCGGGTGCTGTGACGGTCGGCGTCTGGGCGGCTGCAGCGCGCTGCGCAGGCTCCTGGGGCCGCATTATCCGGCATGGGCGCGGACAGGGACACCGCGCGGCGTGGCCTGGTACGTCATCGACGACGTCTTGCGGCGCCGTGACAGGAACCATTCGCCGACGCCATCGTCAAACCCGATGGACAACCACGTGGAGGAAGTCGGATGCAGATCCAGCTCAACACCGATTCGCACGTCCAGGGCGACGAGTCCCTTGCCCGCTGGGCGGAGCGCGAGCTGCGCGAGCGGCTGGCGCGCTTCGTCGATCACGTCACCCGCATCGAGGTGCACCTGCGCGACACCAATGCCGGGCGCGTCAGCGGCGACGACAAGCGCTGCGTGCTGGAGGCGCGGCTGGCCGGACGCCAGCCCGTGGCGGTCAGCCACGATGCCGGACGCGTCGCCGACGCCCTGCACGGTGCGGCCGAGAAGCTCGGGCGGCTGCTGGACGCGGATCTTGGCCGCCTGCGCGAGGCCCGCCGCCGGGCCGCCACGCTGGCGCCGGACTGAGCCCATTGCCCGCGCCGCACGGCGGGCCTATTCGAGGAACCGGGCGATCGCGTGCAGCGGCTTGCGCGCGATCGCCGGCACCCGGCAGCCTTCGGCCGGATGCCCGACCACCAGGAGCAGGTAGGGCACCTCGTTGCGCGGCCGGCCGAGGATCTCGTTGAGGAAGGCCATCGGGCTGGGCGTGTGGGTCAGGGTGGCGAGGCCGGCATGGTGCAGCGCGGCGATCAGCAGGCCGGTGGCGATCCCGGTGGACTCATGCGGGTAGTAGCGCTTGGCCTTGTGGCCGTCGATCTCCGGACCGGTGCGCTCGTAGAACACCGCGATCAGCCAGGGCGCGATCTCCAGGAAGGGCTTGTGTTCGTCCGTGCCGAGCGGCGCCAGGGCCTCCTTCCATGCATCCGGTGCGCGCCGCTGGTAGAACTCGCGCTCCTCGGCCTCGGCGGCTTCGCGGATGCGGCGCTTGAGCTCGGGGTTGGCGATGGCGACGAACTGCCAGGGCTGCTGGTTCGCCCCGCTGGGCGCGCTGCCGGCGGCCTGGATGCAGGCTTCGATCACTGCGCGCGGCACCGGCGTCGGCGCGTAGTCGCGCACGCTGCGGCGCGAGGCCAGCTCGGCCGCGAAGGCGCGGGCACGGGTCAGGCGCTCGGAATCGTCGAGGCGTGGACGCGGTTCGAGTTCGATGCTCGGATGGTCTGTCATGCGGCGGACACTCGGCGCAGGAACGGAGCGCGGGCGGTCGGAGGAGGCCGGACGGCGGCCGTCGATTGCATCACTCGGCCGCGCGTCGTGCAGCCGGACGCGCGGCCAGCCAGCGGTCGAGCGCATTGGCGAAGGCCATGCGGTCGCGCGCGTGCAGCGGCGGCGGACCGCCGGTGTCGATGCCGGCGCCGCGCAGATCGGCCATGAAGTCGCGCATCGACAGGCGCTGGGCGATGGTGTCGGGCGTGTGCAGCTGGCCGCGTGGATCCAGCGCCAGCGCGCCCTTCTCCACCACCAGCGCGGCCAACGGGATGTCCGCCGTGACCACCAGGTCGCCCGACTCGACCCGCTGCACGATTTCGCTGTCGGCCACGTCCAGTCCGCCCGGTACCTGCATCGCACGAATGAAGCGCGAGGACGGCGTGCGCAGCCATTGGTTCGCCACCAGCACGACCTCGATCCGGCTGCGCTCGGCGGCACGGAAGAGAATCTCCTTGATCACGTTCGGACAGGCGTCGGCGTCGACCCAGATCGTCATCGCAGCCTCGTCCCATCGCTGCCGGCATCGGTGAGGCCATGCACGAAACTGCCGCGCTGGACACAGTCCATGTCCGCTCCCGACTCGCCAAGAGGGCAGCATCATCTCAGGGCAGCGCACAACCGCGCCATCCCGGACCGGGTACCTATCCGCTCAGGCGCGCCTGGGCGACCAGAGCCTGGTGCTCCGGCAGGTCCACTGGGCCCGGTCTGAGTGGGCACGGCGCTGGTCTGGAACCAGATGCCGCTGGCGATCTGAACCTGGCTGGCCTTCACCGGCGCCCGGTCCCGATCCGCGCGACGGTCGACGAGAACGACACCGGCGTGCGTGAACCGTGGGTGCGCTCGCTGCCCGGCTTGCTCGGCGCCGCGGTACTGGCCTGACTGCCCATGCCCCCACCCCACGCCACCGCCGTGGCGTTGGGCGGCTAGCGCCGGGTGCGCGCCGTGCAGCAGCAAGACCGCCTGTTCGACGCACTGAGCCGGGGCGACGCGTCGAGGACCGCGGCTTGCGCTGGTGGAGCCGACCCTGTCGGCGACCGGGCCGCCATCCGTCTCGGGCGCGGTGTTTAGTCCCGCGTGGTGCTGCCGACGAAGTACCAGCGCCCCTCGAACAGCACGACGTCGGCCACGCCGTGGATCGCGCGACCGTCTTCTTCGCCACGGTA
>JANJTY010000648.1 GCA_024710865.1 Lysobacteraceae bacterium
ATCGGGGCTGCGCAGCACGTCGCGGATGTAGGCGCTGACCTTGAGCAGCTTGGCCTCGTAGGCCGGCGCGGCGCCGGGCTCGATGCCGTCGTCGCAGGGGCACAGGATGGGCTCGCCCAGCGGACCCGCGCCCGGTCCGCGATCATCGAGGATGTCGCACAGGCGGAAGGCGTTGAACGAGGCGATGGTCAGTTCGTCGACATCGAGCCGGTCGCGCGCCGGGCGCGGCAGGACGTTGTCGGCCGCATCGAACTCGAAGCGCGGCACGCCCGCCGGGTACTCGCCGCCGGCCGGCCAGAACTCGTAGTCGCCGAACTCGAAGCCGATCACGCCGACGCCCGAGAATGGCAGGCCGCCGGCCAGCTCGGTGTTGAGCGGCACCGCCAGCAGGCGATCGGCATCCATCTCCAGGGTCTCGGGATTGCCGTCCCAGGTGCCCGCACCTGCGGCGCCCGCCACCGGCGTGGCCGGGAACTTGACGCCCATCTCGCGGTAGGCGCGCGTGCCGTGCGGGTTGATCCCGACTTCGCCGAAGCTCTGGTTGCCGGTGGTCACCAGCCCGTCCGGGATGTTGACCAGCATGCCTTCGAAGCACTCGAAGTTGGTGTCGGTGTTGAGCACGCCGGGGGCGCCCGGGCCGCTGCCGGGGCAGCTCAGCGCGGCGGGATTGCGCGAGGGCGTGCCATCCGGGCCGACGGCGGCGCCGAACTCGACCGCGGTCGGCATCGGTTGCAGCGCAGCCAGCACCACGATGCTGTTGCTGGCATCGCGCACGCTGTTGACCTGCACCTCGGTCAGTCCGAAGTATTCCTTCACGCCGCCGGTGACCTGGACCAGATCGCCGACCGCCAGATCGACGCCGAGGTCGGAGCGCGGAGGGGTGGAGGTGAAGGTGAAGACGTACACGCCGTCCGACGTGGCCGGGTCGTTGTCGGAGTCCGCGTCCGGGGTCTGCATGGCGAAGCCGTCCGGACCGATCGCGGTGATCACCGCCGGAGCGATGTCGGCCGTGGTGATGCCGGTGTTGGCCGTCAGCGTGCACGGCACCACCAGCGGCGAGCAGGCGCCAGGGCCCTGGATTTCCCAGACCTGGTAGCGGTCGTCGTTCTGCAGGGTGGCGGTGGCGCTGGTATTGGCCGCGACGGCGCCGGCGATGTTGCTCAGCACCAGGGAGAAGGTCTCGTCTGCCTCAGCCTGCGTGTCGCCGTTCACCGTGACGTCGACCGTGGTGCTGGTTTCGCCCGCAGGAATCGAGCCGAACGCGTTCCGGGCTTCGTAGTCGCTGCCCGCCGTGGCCGATCCGTCCTGCGTTTCGAACACGAAGCTCACGCCCGCGGGGCCGGCCGGCGCGTCCAGTTCGATGGTGAAGCTCAGCGTGTTGTCGGCGTCGCCCTCGGGCTGCGACACGTTGGCGAAGGACAGGGTCGGGTCCGAACTGACGGTGGTGAAGGAGAAGCTGTAGTCCGCCGCCATCTGGTCTTCGGGATCGATCGCATCATCGTCCGTCACGGCGGCGGCCAGCACGGTCACGGTGCAGACCGTGCCCTCGGGCAGGTCGGCATCGGGGGTGATGGTGAAGACGGTGCCCGGCTCGGCGCCGCTCGGCGTCGCGGCGACCGGCGTGGCCACCGGGCACTCCAGGGTGAACCAGGGATCGGCCAGGTTGACCGCTTCGTTGAAGGTCACCTGGATGGCGGCGTCGAGCGCGACGCCGATGGCGCCATCGGTCGGCGAAGTGGAAGCGACTTCGGGGCCCAAGTCGCCGCAGTCGATCGTGTGCGAGCCGAGAAACGCGGTGGTGTCCTGCGGGCTTCCGTTCCACTCGACCGATGGGTCGAATGCGTCGCCGGTGTTGCTGTCGCCGCCGCAGACCGTCGGCTTCCGGACCAGCGTGAATTCGGATGTCGCGATGCCGCCACCCGACCAGTTCGTGCCGGGGTCAAAGCCAACCTGACCGATCGAGTCGATCACGGCGGCGCCGTTCTGCAGGGTGAGGGCGTCGTCGCCGTTGAAAAACGTGACGGTGCTCGTGATGTCAGCTTGCGCCAGGATCGCCGGGATGGCGCTCGCGTTGGCGATCACGTAGACATCGCCCGCAGCCAGCGTGCCCGACAGATTGAGCGTGGTGCCTGGTGTGAGGGACCCGTTGGCGTAGAGGCGAACGCTATAGGTCGAGAGATCGACGCTCGCGCCGGTGCCGTTGTAGATCTCGATGGCCTTGTTGTTGCTGCTGCCTTCGAGGTACTCGCTGAAAAACAGCTCGGTGGGCGGCGCGCCCAAGACCGCGGCCGGCAGAGCTGCGAATGCCAGCGCGCAGCATGCGGCGAAGCGGCCCGGCCCGGATACACGCAGGCGGGCGCGCGGGCGTGTGTCGTTGCCGACATGGGAAGACGACATGATGCTGACTCCTTGGTGAACCCCCGGGTACGAACTGCCGAGCCTAGCACTCAGCCGCGGCGGAATCATGACGCGCCTCGCGGTTCCGGCATGGCGACCGCAGAAAGGGCCAGTGGGCCCTCGGGAGCAGGGCGCCATGGGTCATTCCGACGCGCAGGCGGTCCAGGGCGCGAACGGGTCGTCCGCGGTAACGGGCGTCGCACCGGCGTGCTGCACTGCCGCAATCCGCGGGACAGCAAGGGCCAGGAGCCGCGAGTGATCGGGCCACACGAGCGGGCGCCGCCGCGCCGCCGCGATCACGTGCACTCCGCGCCACTGCCCAGTCTGGGGCGGGCTTTCACGGATGTAGAGAAATGTCAGGTTTAACAAGGTCTTCACGCGTTCGCCGAGGTCGCGGTGCGATAAACCTTGCCGCGCTAGAGCACTTGCTCCATCCTCCCGCCTCGGCCCAGTGCCGCTTCAGCCAGACGTCCACGTCTAACGGGGAAAACTTCATGCAGATGTTCGAGAGTCTCAGACAGCTCGGCCTGGCGTCCGCCATGGCCGGGCTTACCGCTGCCGGCGGCCTGGCCGCCGCCGCTTTTCCGGCGCCTGCCTACGCGGCTTCGGTTGATGCTGCCGATGTCGTTGCGCCTGGCGCAGTGTCGGCGCGCCAGCCGCTGCGGGTCGGCGAGCGCACCGCGCCGCCGGATGCGCAAGGCCGCTACTCGGTTGTGGTTCGCTTCCGCGAACCTGCCCTGGCCTCCTACGAGGGCGGCATCGATGGGCTGGAGGCGACCGCGCCGCGGCTGCGCGGCGAAGACCGCCTCGATCCGCGCTCGCCGGCCTCGCTGGCCTACCTGGATCACCTGGCTGCGCGGCATGCCGACTACCTGGCTGCCGTCGGTCGCGAGCTGAACCGCAGCGTCGAACCGCAACGCCAGTATCTGCATGCATTGAACGGCGTAGCGCTGCGCCTGTCCTTGGACGAAGCCGAGAAGCTGCGCAGCCTCGACTTCGTGCGCAGCGTGCACCTGGACGAGGTGTACGAGCCCGCCACCGACACCGGCCCCGATTTCATCGGTGCCCCGGCCTTCTGGAACGGCAACACCACCAGCGGTAATTCGAGCCGCGGCGAAGGCATGGTGATCGGCATCATCGATTCCGGCTTCGTGCACTCGCATCCGTCCTTCGCCCAGGTCGCGCCGGGCGACGCCTACGTGCATGTCAACCCGCTGGGAGACGGCGTGTTCCTGGGCCTGTGCCTGACCACGCCGGGCCTCTGCAACAACAAGTTGATCGGCTCCTACAACTTCCACCCGGATACGTCGGTCTCGGAAGACACCAGCGGCCACGGCTCGCACGTGGCTTCGACCGCCGGTGGCAACCCGCTGGACGCCAGCTTCAACGGCCTCACCATTCCGATCTCGGGCGTGGCGCCGCGCGCCAACCTTATTAACTACCGGGTCTGCTTCCCGAACTGCCCGCAGTCGAGCAGCGTGGCGGCGGTGGACCAGGCGATCGCGGACGGCATCGTCGACGTCATCAATTTCTCGATCTCGGGTTCCGATAACCCCTGGAACGACATCGTCGATCTGGCCTTCCTCGACGCCTACAACGCGGGCATCTACGTCTCGGCCTCGGCCGGAAACAGCGGCCCAGGCGCTTCGACGGTGGCCCACACGGGTCCGTGGAACGCGACCGTGGCGAACAGCACGCACAACCGCGTGTTCGGTTTCGATCTCGATCTAACCGGGCCGGCCGGGCCGCCCGCCAACACGCAGGACATCACGGTGGTGCCGGGCGCCGCACCGATCAATCTGACCGACATCGTCAACCGCCCGATCGTGCAGAGCCCCAACTTCGCCAATGGAGGAACCGACGGCTGCGCAGCGTATCCGCCGGGAACCTTCCAGGTCGGTGGCGTGGGCGCCATCGCCGTGCTGCACCTCGATGCGCTCACCAGCGCCTGCGCCAGCGGCGTGCGCCGCGGCAACGCGCTCGCCGCTGGCGCCTTCGGCGTGATCTTCGTCGATGATCAGTTCCTCAATCTGGGCGCGTCTGGAACCTCCTGGGGCATGCGCTTCGAGGATTGGAACAACCTCGCCGCGCATATCGGCACCAATCCCGCCAACGCCACCGTCAACATCAGCGGCACCCTGCAGCGCCGCATCAGCGGCAGCGGTGATGTGCTGAATACCTCCAGTTCACGCGGCCCCAGCCAGTTCGACCTGATGGCACCGGACATCGCGGCGCCCGGGACCCAGATCCTCGCGGCCTACTACAGCGCCAGCGCTTCGCCGGTGTTCGGCGCGATCAGCGGCACCTCGATGGCCTCGCCGCACAGCGCCGGTTCGGCCGCGCTGGTCCGGCAGGAGAATCCGTCCTGGTCGCCGGCGGCAGTCAAGTCGGCCATCGCGCTTACGGCCCAGCCGAACATGCTTAAGGAAGACGGTGTCACGCCGGCCGATCCCTTTGACCGTGGCTCGGGGCGGGTCGCCCTCGGCGGCGCGGCGCGGGTGCCTCTGGTCATGGACGAGGATGGTGCGGACTTCGCCGCGGCGGATCCCGGCCTGGGCGGCCAGCCGCGCGAACTGAACCTTCCGGCGCTGGTGGATGGCGACTGCCAGACCACCTGCAGCTTCACCCGTGCCTTCACCAGCGTGGTGGGCAGCAGCGAGGACTACACCGTCAGCACGGTGGCCCCGCCAGGCGTGACGATTGTCGCCACTCCCAACGCCTTCACGCTCGCCGCCGGCGCAACGCAGGAAATCGACTTCGTCGTGACCTTCGACTTCAACGTCGCGACCGAGAATGCCTGGGCCTTCGGCAGCGTGGGCATCACGCCTGCCACCGTCACCCTGCCCGACATGAGCATGCCGGTTGCGGTGCTGGGTGTGCCGCCGCTGCCGGTCATCGGTATTTCCCCGGCGGCGGTCACGCAGGTGCAGAACCCGGAGGCCACCTCGCAGCGCTCGTTCCGCATCGGTAACACGGGTGGATCGGACCTCGATTGGGCCTTCATCGGCGCGCCGCCGCCGGCGGGGCTGCTGAAGGCCTCCCGGACCACGCCGCTGCGCACTGCGAACGTGCAGTCCGTTGCTGCGGCGGGTTTCCAGCTGACCGAGTCCACATCGGCTGCTGCCAAGCCCTCGATGCAGGTCGCGTCCGTTGCCAAGGGAGCAGGCACCTCGACCCTGACCCATTCGGTGTCGCAGGTCGTCAATCCGACGGGTTCGATCGCCTGCACTGCGGGCCCGAACTCGGTCGAGAACCGCTTCCTTCGCGCGTTCACCTTGACGGACTTCGGCATCGTGTCCGACTTCGACGCGACGTCGGTCAGCTTCGGCATTCAGGCCCTCAACATCGCGACCAACATCACGGTCAATCTGCACCAGCTATCGCCGGGCGACGAGTTCGTCTATGCGAACCTGGCGCTGGTCGGTACGGCAGTCGCCGCGCTCTCGCCGCAAGGTCAGACCGTGGTCAGTGTGCCGGTGACAGGCACGGTGGACGCCGGCAGTACGCTGGTGGTCGAGGTTGTTGCGCCTGACCTCTCCGGAGTTGGTGGTGCGTTCCTCGTCGGCCAGAACGGCTCCGGCCAGACCGGTCCGTCCTACATCGCCGCCCCCGCCTGTGGCATCGACGAGCCGACGGACCTGGCCCTTGTCAGCGCTTCGTTCGCGAACCGGCACACCGTCATGAATGTCTCGGGCAGCTTCACCCAGTCCTGTTCGCACCCGGACGAGGTGAGCTGGCTCACGGCCGATGCGGACTCCGGCACGATCCCGAATCCAGGCTTCCAGGATGTGGTCCTGGGCCTCGACTCGAGCGGTCTGTCGGCGGGCTCCTATACCGCCAACCTCTGCATCGGCAGCAACGACACCGCCAATCCGGCGGTCGTGGTTCCGGTCACGCTGGACGTCAACGCGGTGCCGCGTGCAGCCCTGAGCGAATCCGCGCTGTCGGGATCTGCGGTCGTCGGCGCTTCGGCCTCCGCCGGATTCGACGTGCAGAACGTGGGCGATGCCGCTCTGAGCTGGAGCATCGAAACCACGACCGGTGTGACGCAGCAGAAGGTGATCGGCACCAGCGGGCTGCTGCACGACAACGGACCCTTCATCACGGGGCCGGGCACCGGCGCAGCGGCTGCCTTCCAGGCCAGCGTCCTGCAGAACGTTTCGCTTGGCCTGACCACACTGGGCTCGGCGGCGCAGTTCCTCGCGCCGGGTCCGCATTTCCGCACGGCCGACAACTTCACCGTCACCGACCCCAGTGGCTGGCAGGTCGAGACGCTGCGCTTCTTTGGCTACCAGACCGGCTCGACCACCACCTCGACCTTCACCGGCGTCAGCCTGCGCATCTGGGACGGTCCGCCGAACGATCCGGCCAGCCAGGTCGTGTTCGGTGACACCACCACCAACCGCATCGCGGGGACGGGTTTCACCGGCGCGGTGCGATACTCGCAGAACTCCATCGGTGTCACGCGGCCGATCATGTTCATCGATGCCACGGTC
>JANJTY010000650.1 GCA_024710865.1 Lysobacteraceae bacterium
GCGCTCGAGGTCTGCCTCGACCACGCCATGGGCGTGGCCTCGGACGCGATGATCCGGCTCTGGAGCGTGATGGGCGCGGATATACCGCGCGTCGACCTGCACATGATCACCTCCTGCGGCATGGACATCGTGCAGCCGCACGTGGCGGTGCGCGACGGCGGCCTGGTCGCGCTCACCGACGGCATGTCGCACCAGATCAGCGGCTTCCCTACCCCGAACAGCCGCCTGGGCCGCTACGTGCGCGAGGGCGACCGCTTCGCCGTGTTCGATGCCGACCTGCCCGCGCTCAGCGTGCTGCCGCCGGGTGCCAACTACAACGTGGCCTATCCCAACTACGCCGGGCAGCAGGGCGTGTACGCCTTCGCACCGCAGCGCCTGGTCGAGGCCTGAAGGCACGCTGCGCCCCGCCGCCGTGCGGTGGGGCGCAGCGTGGCGCGGCATTGGCTAGGATCGCGTTGTCGAGGCGCTCAGGTCGCCTGGCCCGGACACCGCCCTTGCATGTTGGTCGAAACTGCCATGCCCAAACGCCACCTGGCGCCGCTGATGCTGGCCGGGCTGCTCGCCCTGCCCGCCCAGGCCGCGCTGTACCTCGACGCCGGCATCGAGCTCGGCCCTCACGCCAACGGCGCGACCGGCGCGCTGCAGATGCCCGAGATGATGGGCGCGGCGGTGGCGCTGTTCGACAGCGACGGCGACGGCGACCTCGATCTGCTGCTGCTCGATGGCGCGCCGCTGCCGCTGCCGGAACGGCGGGCCGAGGGCGATGCTGGCCTGCGCCTCTTCCGCAACCTGCTGGTCGAGACCGGCCGGCTCGGATTCGGGGACGTGACGGTCCGGTCCGGGCTGAACAATGCCGCCTACGGCATGGGCGTTGCGACGGGCGACTTCAACAGCGATGGTGCGGTCGACCTGTACTTCGCCAGCTTCGGCCCCAACCAGCTCTGGCGCAACCGCGGCGATGGCCGCTTCGAGGACGTGACCACGCAGGCCGGCGTGGCCGACGCGCGCTGGGGTGCGGCGGCGAGCTTCGTCGATATCGACCGCGACGGCCATCTCGACCTCTTCCTCGCCAACTACCTCGACTACGACGCGCGGCGCAACAAGCCCTGCTATGCCCCGAGCAGCCGACGCGACTACTGCGGGCCGGCCGCCTTCAAACCGCTGCCGAACCGGCTCTGGCGCAACCGCGGCGACGGCCGCTTCGAGGACGCGAGCGCCGCGGCCGGCATCGCCGGCACCGCCGGTCCCAGCCTGGGCGTGGTCGCGCTGGACGCCGACGGCGACGGCCGGATGGACCTGTACGTGGCCAACGACGGCGCCGCCAACGAGCTGTGGCGCAACCGCGGCGACGGCCGCTTCGAGGAGGTCGCGCTGCTTGCCGGCCTGGCCCTGAACGCCGACGGCCGGGCCGAAGCCGGCATGGGCATCGCGCTGGGCGATGCCGACGGCGATGGCGACGAGGACCTGTTCCTCACCCATCTCGATGGCGAGACCAACACCCTCTACCTCAACCTCGGCGGCGGCCTGTTCGAGGACCGCACCAGCCGCTTCGGCCTGGCCGCGCCGAGCCTCAACGTCACCGGCTTCGGCACCGCCTTCACCGACGTCGACCACGACGGCTGGCTCGACCTGGTCGCGGTGAACGGCGCGGTGCGGCAGCTCGAATCCCTGCTCGCGCAGGGCGACAGCATCGCGCTGGCACAGCGCAAGCAGCTGTTCCGCAACGCGCAGGGCACGCGCTTCGAGGACTGGAGCGCGCGCGCAGGCCCAAGCTTCGCGCAGGCCGAGGTCTCGCGCGGCCTGGCCATCGGCGATGTCGACAACGACGGCGACGAGGACCTGCTGATCGGCAACTCCGGCGGCCGCTTCCGCCTGCTCCTGCGCGAGGGCGCGCCACCGCAGTGGCTGGGCCTGCGCCTGCTGGCGCAGGGACGCGACGCGCTCGGCGCGCGCGTACGCCTGCTGCGCGAACCCGGCCCCGACCTGCTGCGCCGCGCCGCCAGCGACGGCAGCTACGGCGCCGCCAGCGATCCACGTGTGCGCTTTGCGCTGCCGCAGGGACACACACCCAAGGCGCTGCGCGTGCAGTGGCCGGACGGAGCTCGCGAGCGCTTTGCGCTGCCGCCCGGCAACGCCTACCACAGCCTGCGCCAGGGCAGCGGCGCGGTCGACAAGGACACCCCATGATTCCTGCAGCGAACCGTACCCACCGGCGGCGTTTCAGCGCCGCCCTCCTGCTGCTCGCGCTGCACGCACCGCTGCCCGCGTTCGAGCCGCTGCCCGTGCCGCCGCCGCTCGATGGCCTCGAAGCCGGCGTACAGGACGACCTGCGCAGCGCCGCGGCCTGGCTGGCGGAGGCGCCGGCGCCACCGGACACGCCCGAGCAGGCCGTGGCGCTGGCCGAGCGCTACGGCGAGCTTGGCCATCGCTACCACGCGCATGAGCTCTGGGACGCCGCCACCGCGGCCTACCGCAATGCGCGCCGGCTGCAGCCGGACCAGCCGCTCTGGGACTACGCGCTGGCGGTGGTCGCGTTCAAGCGCGGCGAGACCGCTGCGGCGCAGGCCCTGTTCGAACGCGTGCTGGACCAGGAGCCGGGGCATCCGCCTTCCAGCCTCTTCCTGGCCGAGATCGCCCTGCAGCAGGGCCGCGCCGGCGACGCGCGAACCTTGGCCGACGCGGTGCTGGCGCGCGGCCCCAGCCCGGCCGCGCTGGTAAGCCTGGGCCGCGCCCTGCAGGCCGAGGGCGATCCGCGCGCGGCCGCCGAACGCTTCCGCGAAGCGCTGGACCTGGTGCCGCAGGCCAACCGCCTGCATTACCTGCTCGGCATGGCGCTGCGCGCGGCGGGCGACATGGACGGCGCGCGCGCCCAGCTCGCGCGCGCCGGCAGCGTCGGGGTGCGCCTGCCCGATCCGCTGGAGACGGTGGTGCAGCGCCTGCGCAGCGGCGCGCGCGTGCACCTGGTCGAAGGCGACACCGCGGTCGCCGCCGGCCGCCACGCCGATGCGCTGGACGCCTACGAACGCGCGCTCGAAGCCGATCCCGAAGCGACCGACGCGCTGGCCGGCCGCGCCGTCGCGCTGGCCGCGCTCGACCGCGTCGACGAAGCGCGCAGCGCGCTCGAAGCCGTGCTGGCGCGCGCGCCCGAGCACCCCACCGCCGCGCTCAACCTGGCCCGGCTGCAGGCGCACGCGGGCGAGCACGCGGCCGCGGTCGAGAACCTGCGCGCGCTGCTTGGGCGCGAACCGGCGAACGCCGGCGCGCACCGGCAGATGGCCGAATCCCTGCTCGCCCTGGGGCGCGAAGCGGACGCGCTGCCGCACCTCGAACGCGCGCTGTTCGCCGCACCGACGGACGAGGCCCTGCGTTTCCGCCTCGCCGCGCTCTGGGTCGAGCAGGGCCGCTTCGCCGCCGCGCGCGACCTGCTCGACGAGGGCGTCGGCCTCGATCCTTCCAGCCTGCGCCTGACCCGCGCCCTGGCCCGCATCCTGGCCGCCGCACCCGAGGCCGGCGTGCGCGACGGCGCCCGCGCCGCGGCCCTGATGCAGCCGGTGGTGGCCACCACCGCGGCGGGCAGCGACGTCGAACTGCTCGCCCTGGCGCTGGGCGAGGCCGGGCGCTGCGACGAGGCCGGCGTGCTCTACCAGCGCCTGGCCGAGGACGATCCCGACCCGGCCCGCGCCGCACGGTGGCGCGAGCGCGCCGCGCGCGCCGCGCAGGGGAGCTGCCGGCCACCGCTGTGAGGCGGCGCGCGTTCGTTACCTCCGATTGGCGCGGCTGAACGCGTAGCGCGCTCCCAGCAACGCCAGCCCGAGCGCGCCCGCCGCGAAGCACAGCCCGTGCAGGGCATCGAGGCTGAGCAGCTGCAGCAGCGGATTGTGCTCCTGCCATTGACGTAGCGGCCGCAGGTCGGCGTGCATGACCGCGTCGAAACCGATGTGGCTCAGTGTGCCCACGAAGCAGCCCACGGCCAGGGCCACCCAGCCCGCATGCGGCGGCAGGGCCGGGTCCGATCGCCGGATTCCGGCCAGTTCGCGGTTGGCGAAAGTGGCCAGCACCGGATAAAGCCACCGCGCCAGCGGCAGGGCCAGCGTTCCGACCAGCAGCGCGCCCGGCAGGGTGTGGGTCCAGCCGTGGAGTTCGCGATCGCCACGCAGGATGCGGACCAGCGGCTCGATGTCGATCAGCACCTGCGCCAGGCCGAAGCCGACCAGGCTGAAGCGCGCGCCGCCCACCGACTTGAACAGCAGGCCCGGACCCATGTGGATCGGCGTGAAGGGCATGCCGTCGCGCCCCTCACTCGCCGAGGTACGAACCACGCGGCGGCTCGATGCCCTGCAGCTCGAAGAAGCGCAGGCGGTCGAAGTAGCCGCGCTGGAAGACGATGCGGCCCTCCTGCACGCAGAAGAAGCCGCAGCCGCGCAGTCCGTTGGGGTCGCGCCATTCGAGGATGGCCCAGTCGCCGTCCTCGAACAGGTTCTCGACCAGGCAGACCATGCTGGCGCGGCCGAACTCGACCTCGAACAGGCGCCGGATGGCCGCGCGTCCGTGCAGCGGCTCCATCACCACCTGGTGGTTGACGGCGTCTTCGGCGTAGAGCGCCGCGAGGCCGTCGACGTCGCCGGCGTTGAAGCGTTCAACCCAGTGGTTCACCACATCGCGAGGGCGCATGTCCGTCTCCTGTTGTCGCGGCGCGAGGGCGCCGCCGTACCCGAACGAAGCTACGCGCTCAGCGCACGTAGCTCGCACCGTTGATGTCGATGCAGGCACCGGTGGCGCTGGCGCAGGCGCCGCTGGCGAGGAAGGCGCACATCGCGGCGACCTCCTCGGCGGAGGCCATGCGCCCG
>JANJTY010000698.1 GCA_024710865.1 Lysobacteraceae bacterium
GGCTGGGTCATCGGCGCTTCCGTTGCGGACTGGCGGGGAAGCAAACGCTGCTGGTGGCGGGCGGTCAATCGCCCTGGACTACCGTTCGGGGCGCGCGAGGCGAGACAGGCGGCTCGCGCCTCGTTCGCCCCTCACCCCATCCCCTCTCCCGATGGGAGAGGGGCCACGGGCGCTTGGACCGTAGGATGCCGGTGAGCGCAGCGAACCGCATCGCTTCTGGCGCCGGTTGCCGCGAGCTTCCGCGCCAGGCGCGCTACCACGCTGCCAGGACGTGGCGCGAGTCATTCCCTCCCCTTGTCGGAGAGGGCACAGGCCTCAGCCCTCGAAACCGTCCCCGAAGACCCCATCCGGCGGCGGCGGCGCGCTCGCCGCCACGCTGCCGGGGAGCTTGCGCAGGGAGGCCAGCAGCGCGTCCGGGTCCGCCTGCGGCAGGCCCAGCACGCCGTGGTGCGGCGCTGCGGCGGCGAGGTCTTCCGGGCGGCTGACGGTGAGGCTGTCCAGGCCCGGGCTGCGCCAGCTCGTGGTGCTGACCCGGCTCACCTCGATGCTGTTGCTGGCGCCGGGCAGCAGGGTGACGTTGTCGAAGCGCACGCGGCGCCATTCGAAGTGGGTGCGCTGGCCCGGCACGCTGCGCTCCTCGATCAGCGCACCGTTGACGCGCAGGCGCACCACGCCGGGCGAGGCCGGCCAGTAGCGCAGCTCGATCGCGCCCACGCCGCCGCTGCCGCCGTCGACAGTGGCGAAGCTCACGCTGGCGCCGTTCTGCGGCAGCTCGACCATGTGCCCGTGGAAGCTGCTGTCCTCGTTGAACTGCGGGAAGCCCGGCAGCACGGCGCCGCCGGCCAGCACGCCGTCCTCGGCCTCCAGGATCGTCCCGCCCGCAACGCGGAACACGTCGGCCAGGGTCTCGGCCGAGCCGTCGTGGAAGTAGGGCGCGGTATCCCACAGGCCGAGCAGGGTCGGCGTGTCGATGCCGTCGAGCACGGAGCCGAGGCGCTGGCCGGAGCTCGGCCGCAGCGTGCCGACGTCATGCAGGGTCGCGCTGCCCAGGCTGCTGTCGGTGTGGTCGCTGGCCGGCGCGTGGCAGCTGGCGCAGCCGGCGGCGTCGAACACGGCCGCGCCGGCATCGGCCTGCGCGGTGCGGCTGCCGTCGGCGCCACGCCAGGGGCTGCGCGGGAGGGTCTCGGCGCCGAGCGAGGTGACGTAGTCGGCCAGCGCATCGAGGCTGGCGTCGCGTCCGGCGTTGGGCGTCCCCAGCGGCGGATTCGGCGCCTGTCCCGGCGGCAGGAAGCCGCGTCCGCCGAACTCGTTCACGATGTCGAGCACGAAGTCCTCGATCTCGTCGAAGTTGCCGGTCCAGTGCACGTTGCCGTGCAGCAGACCGCCGCGCCCGCGCAGGTCGGTGCTGTTGCGCAGGCCCTCGCCGCGCTGGGTGAAGTCCCAGGTCCGGCCATCGTGGCCGCCGTCGATATGGCAGCTGGCGCAGGCGATGTAGCCCTCGAAGCTCATCGCATTGATGCCGTCCGGCGCGTTGCCGGCGAAGTAGAAGCTGCGCTTGCCGGCCAGCACCGAGGGCGGCAGCGACTCGCCGCCGCCGCTGGCGACGGTCTGCGCCGCAAGGCTGCGGTCGCCGCTGGCGAGGAAGCCGCCCAGCGGCAGCGCGGTCAGGCTGCGGCCCATCAGGTTGCGGCTCCACAGGACATCGGTCTCCGCATCGAACAGCAGGGCCTGCGGCGCCTCGCCCACCGGCAGGCGCCAGGCCGAGGAGCGGCCGCCGCCGGCGCGGATGGCCAGGTCGTCGAACACCGCCACGGTGTCGTTGCCCTGCAGCGCGACGAAGACGTAGTCGCCGCGCGGCGAGAAGGCCAGGGCCGAGGGCGAGTCGGCGTTGTCGATGTCGATCCGGCCGCGCGCGTTGCCGCAGGTGTCGCGGCCCGGCTCGCGCGGTCCCTGCGGGTGGTTCAGATCGATGCGGCCCAGCGTGGCGCGCACGGTCGAATCGGGACGCAGCGGCAGGTTGAAGGTGGAACCTTGCCGAAAGAATTCGCCGCGGTTGGTGTCGGCCTTGACCGCGCCGTACCAGAGCCAGTCCTGCTGCGGGCTGAGCACCAGGCTGGCGATGTAGTTCGGCACCCCGGGTCCGTCCGAGCCGCCGCTGTCCGGCCCGCACAGGCCGCGGTCGCGCCACAGCTCGATGCTGCGGGTCAGGGTCATGCTGTCGCCGTCGACCTCCCAGACCTCGCCGTAGTGCTCGCGCGAGATGAAGCGCGAGACGAACACGCGGCTGCCTTCGCCGCTCAAAGCGAGGGCGCGGGCGCTGGGGCCGAGCTCGATGCGGCCGGTCTCGGCCCGCGTCGCCGCCGCGAAGCGCAGCAGCTGGCCGTTGCCGGCATCCGTCGCGCCGCGCGCGTGCAGGCTGGCGTAGACGCGGCTGCCGTCGCGCGTCGCGGCCACGGCCTGCGGCGCGCTGCCGTAGCCGGTGTCGATGCTGCTCAGCAGATCGCCCTGCGGCGAGAACACCGCGATCCGGTCGGCATCGCGCAGCGCGACCCAGACCTCGCCGCCCGCGGCCACGGTCACGCCCACCGGCGTGGTCCTGCCGTCGAGATCGAGACGCTCGCCGAGGTGGATCACCTGCTGCAGGGCGCGGCTGTCGGCATCGAAACGCGAGAGCAGGCCGTTGTCCGGATCGACCGCCCAGAGCCGGCGCCCGGCCGCATCCAGCGCGACCTGGCTGGACTGCGTCGGCAGCGGGCCGGCCGGCACCGCGGCGACGCCGAGCGTCATCGAGCGCGTCACCATCGAGTGGCTGCCGTCGGGCTTGGTGTCGCGCACCTGCACCTTGACCGGGTAATGGCCGGGGCTGGCGAAACTGTGGCTGGCCGTGCCGGCTGCGCCCCAGGCCGTGGCGGGCGAGCCGTCGCCGAAGCTGAAGCGGACCTGCAGCGGATCGCCCTCGGCATCGCTGGCGCTGACGCTGAACTGCACCGCCTGGCCCGGCTCGGCCGGCGCCAGGTCGGCGTCGAAGCTGGCGATCTCGGGTGCGGCATTGCCGCCGCCCAGGGCCGCGCCGGTCGAGAACGTGAAGCTGTAGCCCTCGATGCCGTTGCCGGACGCATCCTTGATGCCGCCGGCCGGGATGACCAGCTCGTAGGTCGTGTCGGCTTCGAGATGCTGCTGCGGGGTGAGGGTGAGCACGCCGTCGTAGGAGAACGAGGTCCAGGCCGCGACCGGTTCGCCGCCGACCGGGCGCAGCAGGATGCTTTCGCCGTTGACGATGGTGTAGGACTCCAGCTCCTCGGCGATCACCAGGCTGATCGGCGCGCCGAGCGGAAAGCCCGTCTGGCCCGGGCGCGGCACGTGGTAGCCGACATAGGGCGCGCGCGTGTCCGGCGCGGCCTGGTGGCACCACACGCCGACGCCGTCGCGCCCCGGGCTGCTGTAGCCGCCGGTGAGCAGCAGGTTGCCCAGCGGCAGCATGAACTGGCTGGTGTCGAGCTGGCCCGCCACGCTGCCGGGCGGACGGTTGTCGCCGACCTCGTCGAACTCCAGCACCGGGCTGAGCGTCTCCATGTCGATCTTGTGGCGGCGGGTGAAGACGTACTGGTCCTGGGTCTGCGTGTAAGGCACGTTGCTGCCGGCGTTCAGCGCCGGCGTGCCGGCCATGTCGAGGGTGGCGACCAGGCGCAGGTCGGTGGGGTCGCTGTAGTCGATCACGAAGACCATGTCGCGGTCCTCGCCGCCGGCCAGCACCAGATAGTTCTCCCACACCGCGCCGATGTAGGCCCCGACCGGGCCGGTGAACTTGTCGAGCAGGGCCGGCGGTTCGGGCGGGTCGTTGAACACCGGGCCGATGTCGTAGGCCAGCACGCCCAGCATCGAGGCATCGGAGATCACGAACAGCAGGTTGCCGAGCAGGATCGAGTTGCCGGCCACGCCGTGGTCGGCCAGCGGCTCCCATTCGGCCAGCAGCTCGTTCGCGCGCCAGATCCGTCCGCGGCCGGAGTTGGCCCCGTACTGGATCCAGTTGAAGGGCAGGGCCCAGGGCCAGTAGACGCGGTGCAGGCTGGCGTCCTCCGGCTCGTCCTGGTTGAGCCAGAAGCGCTCGGCCGGCGGCGTCTCCTGGTCGTTGTCGTTCACGCCCGGCGAGAGGCGCCGGTAGTACAGGCCGTACTGGCCGCCCATGTAGTCGCCGGCCTTGGTGTAGCCGTGCGTGCCGTGGTCGACGAAGGGCGGCAGGCCGCTGGTGTTGACGATGGACAGGCTGGTCGGATCGCTGGTGTCGGTGAACAGCCACTCGCGCCGCGCCGAGCCGCCGACGTTGTCGGAGTAGATGCGGCCGTTGTGGTGCACGATCATGGTGACGCGATCGAGCCCGACCTGGCGGTGCAGCAGTTGTCCCGGCGTGCAGGCCTGCGCGGTCGGGAAGCCCGACACCACCGGCGGCAGCTGCGCCGCGGCTTCGTGCGGGGCGAGCGCGGCGGCGAGCGCAACGGCGCCCACGGTGCGAACGAGAAGGTTGGTCGTGTGGCGCTGCGTCATGCGATGGCTTCCCCGGAATGCGATGGCGCCCGGCGCGGCGGGCCAAACGCCCATACGAGCCAGTGCGACGAATCCTGCCACGGCGGGTGAACCGTTACGGGCCGCGTGCCTGCCGGCAGAGGAACTCCCACGCCGGCTGCGTGTGGCTGGCATCGAACGTATGGCCGCCGGCGAACACCACGCGCTGGTACTCGCCCGGCTCGCTCCAGCCGGCGGTGAGGAACAGCGCGCGGTCGTCGTCGGTGTAGGGCAGGAGCGGGTCGGACTGGCCGATGCGCACCTGCAGCGGCACGCGCCGGGTGCCCGCGGCCTGGGCGGGCGCGCCGCTGCCGGCCAGCGCCTCCAGCACCCCGGCGTTGACCGCGTACGCGGCAAAGTAATCCGCGTTGTACAGACCGAGGTCGTGCGCGACGTGGCCGCCGGCCGAGAAGCCGTGCAGGTAGATCCGCGCGGGGTCGAGCGGATAGGCCTGCTGCAGCTCGGCGATGGCCTGCGCGAGGATCGCGTAGTCCTGCGCCGGCACCCAGCCGCCCTGCGCGCCGGAGGCGATCGGCGCCAGCACGAGGAAGCCGCCGGCCTCGGCCGCGGCGCTCCAGGCATCGCGCATGAAGCTGGCCGCGGCCGGCGCCGTGCCCGGCCCGCCCGCACCGTGCAGCGCGATCAGCAGCGGCAGCCGGCGCGGCGGCGCCAGCGCCTGCGGCACGTGCAGGCGCAGGGT
>JANJTY010000709.1 GCA_024710865.1 Lysobacteraceae bacterium
GTGCTATGAGACCAAACCAAAGCTTGAAGTTTCGTGAACCGGGCAGTTGGGGAAATGCTCGATTCAGGATCGATTCAGCGCTTTCGCGCCGGACCGGGCTCCACGCCGCGCTGGTCCCACTCCTGCCAGGGGGAGCTGGCCAGAGTGGAGGAAGTCTAGGCCCAGCGCGGGCGAGGCTTCAGTGCGCTTCGTCCCAGTTCGCGCCGATGCCGGCATCCACCACCAGCGGCACGCGCAGCGCGGCCGCGGCCTGCATGCGGGACTTGACCTCGGCCAGCAGGGTCTCGACGAAACCGGCCTCGACCTCGAACACCAGCTCGTCGTGCACCTGCATGATCATGAGGGCCTGGTCGGCGTGAGGCCTGAGCCAGGCATCGACCGCCACCATGGCGCGCTTGATGATGTCGGCCGCGGTGCCCTGCATCGGCGCGTTGATCGCGGCGCGCTCGGCGCCGGCACGCTGGGCCTGGTTGCGGCTGCGGATCTCGTTCAAGTACAGCCGGCGTCCAAACACGGTCTCGACATAGCCTTGGGCCTTGGCCTGCTCGCGGGTGCGCTCCATGTAGTCGCGCACGCCCGGGTAGCGCGCGAAGTAGAGCGCGATGTAGTCCTGCGCATCAGAGCGCGAGACGCCGATCTGGCGCGCCAGGCCGAAGGCGCTCATGCCGTAGATCAGGCCGAAGTTGATCGCCTTGGCGGCGCGGCGCTGGCCGGCGTCGACCTGCTCCAGCGGCAGGCCGAACACTTCCGCCGCGGTGGCGCGGTGGATGTCCTGGCCGCCGGCGAAGGCCGCCACCAGGCCGGGATCGTCGGAGAGGTGGGCCATGATGCGCAGCTCGATCTGCGAGTAGTCGCAGGCCACGATGCGGCGGCCTTCCGGCGCGATGAACGCGCGGCGGATGCGGCGTCCGTCCTCGGTGCGGATCGGGATGTTCTGCAGGTTGGGATCGCTGGATGCGAGGCGCCCGGTGGCGGCGCCGGCCTGGTGGTAGCTGGTGTGCACCCGTCCCGTGTCCGGATTGATCGCCTCGGGCAGCTTCTCGGTGTAGGTGCTGCGCAGCTTGGCCAGGCCGCGGTAGTCGAGGATCAGGCGCGGCAGTTCGTGCTGGTCGGCGATGGCCTCCAGCGCCTCCTCGTTGGTGGACGGTTGCCCGGTGGGCGTCTTGAGCACGGCCGGCAGGCCAAGCTCGTCGAACAGGAGGGCCTGCAGCTGCTTGGGCGAATCGAGGTTGAAGCTGCGACCGGCCAGCTCGAAGGCCCGCTGCTGCGCCTCGTGCATGCGCTGGCCGAGCTCGCTGGTCTGACGCTTGAGCTCGGCCGCATCGACCAGCACGCCGTTGGCCTCCATCCGTGCCAGCACCGGCACCAGGGGCATTTCGATCTCGCGGTAGACCGTGTGCAGCGAGGGCTCTGCCTTGAGCTTCTCCGACAGCACGCGGTGCAGGCGCAGGGTGATGTCGGCATCCTCGGCCTCGTATGGCACCGCCTGCTCCAGCGCCACCTGCGAGAACGGGATCTGCTTGCTGCCCTTGCCGGCAACTTCTTCGAACTTGATCGTGCGGTAGCCGAGGTAGCGCTGCGCCAGCGAGTCCATGTCGTGCCGGCTGGCGGTGGAGTTGAGCACGAAGGATTCGAGCATCGAATCCTCGGCATAGCCGGCCACGTCGATGCCGTGCCGGCGCAGGATGTGCAGGTCGTACTTGCCGTGCTGGCCGAGCTTGGGCTTGGCGGCGTCCTCCAGGATCGGCCGCAGCGCATCGAGCACCGCGCGCATCGGCAGCTGCTTCGGCGCACCGGGATAGTCGTGCGCCAGCGGCAGGTAGGCGGCCTGGCCACTCTCGACCGCGAAGCTCATTCCCACGAGATTGGCGCGCATCGGATCGAGCGCGTCGGTCTCGGTGTCGAGGCAGATCAGCTCGGCGTCGCGCAGGCGCTCCAGCCAGGCCTCGAAGCGGGTCTGGTCGAGCACGGCTTCGTACTCGCCCTTGGCCGCCAATGCGGGGTCGATGGAGTCGTCCTGCGCGCTCGGTGCCGCGCCGGCCGCTGGCGAGGCGGCCGCCGCGCCGTTGCCGCCGTCGAGTTCCTTCAGCGCCTGGTTGAAGCCGTAGCGCGCATACAGCGCGCGCAGGTCCTCGACGTGGCGCTCGCGCAGGGACAGGTCGGTCGGCGCCTGTTCGAGTTCGACATCGGTCTTGATCGTGACCAGCTCGCGATTGAGCGGCAGGCGCGGAAGCGCGGCGCGCAGGTTCTCGCCCACCTTGCCGCCGACCTCGTCCGCCTTGGCGATCACCGTGTCGAGGTCGCCGAACTGGGTGAGCCACTTGGCCGCGGTCTTGGGCCCGCATTTCTCCACGCCGGGCACGTTGTCGACCGTGTCGCCCATCAGGGCCAGGAGGTCGACGATGCGCTCGGGCGGCACGCCGAACTTCTCGATCACGCCTTCGCGATCGAGGCGCGAGCCGCTCATGGTGTTGACCAGCTCGATGCCCGGCTGCACCAGCTGGGCAAAGTCCTTGTCGCTGGTGGAAATCGTGACCTCGATGCCCTGCCCGGCGGCCTGCCGCGCCAGGGTGCCGATCACATCGTCGGCCTCCACCCCGGGCACGCGCAGGATGGGAATGCCCAGGGCCTGCACGATGGCCTGCATCGGTTCGACCTGGGCGCGCAGCTCGTCCGGCATCGGCGGACGGTTGGCCTTGTACTCGGGATACAGCTCGTCGCGAAAGGTGGGGCCGAAGGCGTCCAGCACGAAGGCCACATAGTCGGGTTTCTCCTTCAGCGTGCCGCGCAGCATGTTGACCACGCCGAACAGCGCGCCGGTGGGCTCGCCCTGCGCATTGGACAGCGGCGGCAGCGCGTGGAAGGCGCGGTAGAGGTAGGAGGAACCGTCGATCAGGACGAGGCGGGGCATGGCGCAGGTGCTCATTCAGAAGTGCTTGGGAAGACCGGCCTGACGCAGCACCGCGTTGGCCGTGTGGCGGGACTTGATCGTCCCGTCCACGACGAAGTGGACGCCCGTGATGGGCGAGTGCCAGATCTCGTAGTCGCCGCGCCCCTGTCTCACCAGACGACACCCGGCATCGCGCAGCATCCGCTTCAGTTCAGCGGTGAAACCCTGGACCATCAGGCCGCGCTGCGCGCCAGTTCGAAGCGCCGGGCCAGCAGTTCGAACGGCGCCGGCTCTGACATCGAAACTCCGTTCACCGCCAGCAGCTCGGGTATCAGCACCTCGAGCTTGGCCAGCAGGGCTTCGACGGTCGGAGCCTCGGTCGCGAGTCCGGGCACGTCGCTGGCGGCCACGACCCAGACCGAGGCCTGCGCATCCCATTCCGCGTGCACGATGTAGGGCTTTTCCATTCACGCAGTCTATCCCCATCGCGCTGGCCGCGCCGCCCACCGGGCCCACCTGCCGGATTGCTATGCTTTGGACCACGCCACCGGGAGTTGCCCGCATGAAATCGTCACTGATCCTGGTCCTTGCAGGCCTGCTGTTCGCGCCCGCCGGGTCGCACGCCGCGGTGCAGAACGAGGGTCGCGACGAATCGCCGCGCGAAGCGGGCGAGGACACGGACCGCGAGGACGTCCCCATCCCGCCCAAGCTGCAGCCGCCCGAGGACGAGGGCATTCCGCAGGTGAGCATCCGCACCCAGGACAATGGCGACCGGGTCGAGGAGTACCGCCAGAACGGACGCCTGACCATGGTCAAGGTCATCCCGGAGCGCGGCGCGCCCTACTTCCTGCTCGACACCAACGGCGATGGCCGGCTCGACACCAAGGACGGCGAGGGCCGCGTGGCGCCGGTGTACTGGACCATCTACGAGTGGGACTGACGTCCTGACGCCGGAACCGCTGCGCCGCCGGCGCGTCGATCCGCTACCCTTGCGCGGCCTCGACCGACCTGCCGCGCCATGCGAACCGTTCCCGACCTGCTCGACGCGACCAGTGCCCTGATCGGGCGCGCCGTTGCCTGGCTGCTGATCCCGTTGCTCCTGCTCGCCATCGGCCTGGTGCTGGCGCGCTACGCCTTCGGGCTGGGCTCGATCGCGGCGCAGGAAACGGTGCTGTGGCTGCACGCCAGCGTCTTCATGCTGGGCAGCGCCTGGACCCTGCAGCAGGGCAAGCACGTGCGCGTCGACGTGTTCTCCGCGCGGGCGTCCGAGCGCACCCGGGCCTGGATCGAGCTGCTCGGCTGC
>JANJTY010000126.1 GCA_024710865.1 Lysobacteraceae bacterium
TGCGACATTTGCGGGGCCCCCTTGATTCTGGTTCGCCGTTCGCGTCCCGACGCACCCGGGTCTGGCAACATCGTCTGCTCGGTGTGCGCGCATCGCGCCGACGGACCGTGCGGATGCGCCGTCTGCAAACGGGACTGGAGCGAACAGCGGCAACGGGAGGTGATGCGCTGCCGGGCCGATAAAGAAGCCTATTGTTACGCCCGCTCAAGCTATGCGGAACGGGTGCGGGGGCCGGACGATCTGACGTTCGCCGAGACGGTCGCGCTGCTGTCTGTCGTGCGTTGCGGAGGCTGGCGCGCCAACGAGACCGTCGGTGCGGTCGGGTATTCCGCGGTCCCGCTCGCCCCCGCGGGAGAACTGGGCATGCAGATTCTGACCTCGCTCGTCAGGGCGGGCGTGATCGCCCCCGATCCGGATTCACCGATGGAGGCGTTCAGCGCGAGCGATGACGATCTGCCCGCGTTTCCCTACGTGACGTACTGGCGCATCCTGACCCCTTCGCCGACGGCGCTGGTCCGGCGCATCGAGCGTGTGGCGGAACTGGGGGAATGGCCACAGGCATGGCGCGATGAACTGGGCGACGTGCAGCTGACACTTGCCCTCGCGGAATGCCGCGAGTTTGCGGACCATTGCCGGGTGGAGCGGGGCTTGCCCGAGGCGCCGGAGGGGGCGTCCGAGGCGCTTTTCCACAACCTCCTTCGCGACTTTTCCGTGGCCCAGTGCTTTCGGATCATCTGGGCGGGAGCGCATGCAACGTCCGATTTTCTGGTGCAAAAGCGGGCCAACCACCGCCACGCGGCCAATTACTTTATTGGTGCGTGCCAGCGCTGGGCGGATCGAGCGCGCACGGAAGCATGGACGATCAAACCGGGTTTTCGCAACAACAATTATCGGCGTTCCCAGCTCAGTCATGTCTTGTATGACGTCTTTCTCGGCATCGGCGAGCAGGGCTTCATTGAGCCGCTGGGCGTGTAGGCGACCACGAAGAATGCGACCAGCGCGACGGGGGTCTTCTGCATTCCGAACCATTGCGTCGTCGAACTCGGCACGCAGCTCGTGATTTAGCCCGGGCGCGGGGCTTGTTTCCGCGCCCGGGCCCCGTCACGCGAGCCGATCCAGCTCATACGACGCCCGGCGGCCGGGCGATCCCGCAAGCACACAACGGGTGCGACCGCCCTGCTTGGCGCCATACATCGCATGGTCGGCAGCCAGCATCAATGCATTCGCATCCTCCCCGTCACCCGGGAACAGCGCGATGCCGACGCTTGCGCCGACGCGCACCACCTCCTCGCCGAGCGGCACAGGCCGGGATAGTTCCGCGACGATCTTGTCACCGACCTGAAGCGCGTGAGCTGGATCGTTCATCGCCTCCAGCAGGACCACGAACTCGTCGCCGCCGAGGCGCGCCACGGTATCGCTGGCACGCACGCAGTTGCTCAGGCGGAGCGCGAGCGCCTTGAGCAATTCGTCGCCGGCCGCGTGACCGAAGCGGTCGTTGACCGCCTTGAAGCCGTCGAGGTCGATGACCAGGAGCGAGAAGACGCTGCCCTGTCGTTGCCCGCGCCGGATCGCGTGCGCGATGCGGTCGTCGAGGACCACGCGGTTGGCGAGCCCCGTGAGATGGTCGTGGTGCGCGACCCGGATGAGCGCCGCCTCGTTTTCCCGCAGGCGCTCGTTCACTCCGGCGAGCTCGGCCGTGCGCTGCGCGACCCGCTGCTCCAGTTCCTTCTCCGAGCGCTGCAGGGTTTCGACCATCGCCTCCTTCACGGCGAGCATTTCCGTTTGTGCGGCTTCCTTGTCCCGGCGCATGACGTGGATGCGGTCCGCGAGGGCGAACGACAGGAGCAGCATCTCCAACGCCGAACCGATCTGCATCGCGTAGCTGGTGAACAGGTTCGTCGGAACCCAACCGAGATTGCGCATGCCCATCACTGCGACGCCCCCGAGCAACAAGCTCCAGGCGATGAGGAAGTAGCGCGCGCCAGGGTGCCGGTTGAGCAGGCAGCGCACGCCCGCGACGACCGCAGTCAGCGAGAACACGACGCCGAGCAGCGAGACGAGGATGGCCGCGGCGCGGTAATTCAGCGGCATCACCGCCAGCACCGCGACGGCGAACGCCGCCGCGAGCAGGAGGATCAATGGGTCGAGTCGCGGGGTTTGCCGGCGCGTGTCGAGAAAGTTGCGGGTGAAGAGCGCGCCGAAGACGCCGGCCGCAGCAAAGCCCGACGGCAGGGCCATGTCGCCCCAGGCCGGCCAGTCCGGCCAGAGGAACTGGTTGCCCAGCCCGTTCAGGGAGAGCTGACCGACAGCCATGGCGACGACGAAGGCGACATAGGCGAGGTAGGTCCGATCGCGCAGCGAAAGGTAGAGCAGCAGGTTGTACGCCCCCAACGCAAACAACATGCCGTAATACACGGCAAGGATCGCGTACTGCTCCTGGTCGTGATGATGCAGCGCAGCCGGCGTCCACAGGGTCGCCGGAACGGTGAGGCTGCCCTTGGACACCACCCGCAGGTACACCGTCTGGGCGACGCCGGGCTCGAGCGCGAGCGGAAGGACAAGGTTCCGGTGCGCGAAGGGGCGGACCGAGAACGGCATCGCGTCGCCCGCCGTCTCCCGGGATGTCCCGCCGGGGCCGACGACGAACACGTCGACGCGATCCAACGAGGGAAACCCGATCTCCAGCAGCCAGTCGCTCGGTCGCCCCACCTCGGGCACGACGCCGAAGCGCAGCCAGAACGTCGACGTCGAGTAGCCAAAATTCACGTCGTTTCCCTCGAACGCAGCCGGACGAAACCCTGCGGCCACGGCAGGATCCGCCAGATCCGCGACGTCGAGGATCCCCGGCCTGTCTTCGATGAACTCGAGGTGCCCGACGAGCGGGACGGATGCGGTCGCTCCGAGCGTCAGGTAGACCGCACCAGCATTCGAACCGAGCAGAAGCGCGAATAACAAAAGCAGGAAACGGACAAGACGCATGTCTGACGTGGGCGCGGCCGGATGAGCAATGATTGTGTCAATCGGTAGAGGCCTGGGACAACCCACGCCCGGACGTACTGGCACCCGCCCGGACAACCGGATCAAGTAGCGATCGCGCACGGAATTGCGAGCGGGCGGCAGCTTACGCAACTTTACTTACGACAAGCTTAATTATTGTCATTGCACCGTTCGACCTTCTTTGATACCGATGGAAGTTCGAGACGGCGCGAGCCCCCGCTGCATGGCGCAGGGTCTTCGCCTTTTCAGATGGCGCTATGCGGATTCTCGATGATCTGTTGGTAGACCAGGCCCTTGATCACCATC
>JANJTY010000215.1 GCA_024710865.1 Lysobacteraceae bacterium
TCAGCCTGCGCATCGCGGCCGGTGATCCGGTCAGCGCCGGCCCGGTGCTGGCCGAACTCTAGTCGCCCGAGCTTATCAACCCGCGCGAGCGCGAGCGTGCGACGCTGGCGGAGCTGGAGGTCGAGGTCGCGCGCCAGCGCCTGCAGGCGCAGCGCGCCCGCCTGCTGGCACGGCGCAATGCGGACGAGGCGGCGATGACGCAGCGCACCGCCGAGCGCGAGCTGGCGCGCACCCAGGAGGGCTTCCGCCGCGGCGCCCTGGCCGAAGTCGATTTCCTGCGCGCACAGGACGCGCTCGCGACCGCCAAGGTGCGCGCCGAGCATTCCGCGGCCGATGTCGAACTCGAGCTCGGCACCATCGCCTTCGAGCTGCAGACCCGCGAGAAGCAGCTTGAGCGTCAGCGCCTGCTGGTGGCGGATGTCGAACGCCGGGTCGAGGAGCTGAAGGTGCGCTCGCCGGTCGAGGGCATCGTCGGCACCGTGCTGGTGGCCGACCGCGCCGTGGTCGCGCCGAACTCGCCGCTGGTCTCGGTGGTCGACCTCTCGCGCCTGGAGGTCGAACTGGAGATGCCCGAGAGCAGCGCCGACGAGCTCGGCATCGGCATGCTGGCCGAGGTGCGCGTCGGCGCCGCCAGCGTGCCGGCGCGGGTCAGCGCGATCTCGCCCGAGGTGGTCAACCGCCAGGTGCTGGCGCGGGTGCGCTTCGAGGGCGAGCAGCCCGAAGGCCTGCGCCAGAACCAGCGCGTCACCGCCCGCGTCCTGTTCGAGGAGCGCCCGGACACCCTGGTGCTGGCGCGCGGCCCCTTCCTCGAAGCCCACGGCGGCCGCTTCGCCTACGTCCTCGATGCCGACGGCATCGCCCAGCGTCGTCCCCTGACCCTAGGCGCCACCTCGGTCGCCGCGGTCGAGATCCTCGATGGCATCGCCCCCGGCGAACGCGTCGTCATCGCCGGCAGCGACGCCTTCGGCGATGCGGAGCGGGTGAGGGTCAACTGAAGCCGTGATTCGTGATTGGTGATTCGTTGGAGCCAGAGCATTGGCGTTCGCGTGCGGCTGGGCCGATCGGACTGAGTGTGGGTATCGCTGACGAATCAGCCGGATCCGGGCTGGCCCTGGGCCTGATTGCGGGCGGGCGGGGGACGCGTCTTGGCGGGGTGGACAAGGCGCTGCTGCGGGTGGACGGCGTGCGGCAGATCGATCGTTTGCTGGCGCGTTTCGGCGGATCCGCCTGCGAGGTGCTGGTCGCGCGGGGTCCTTGGCCGCGGCCCGATGGGATCCATCCCGATGTGCGCTGCGTGCCGGACCTGCTCGATGCGGGCGCTGGCCCATTTGCCGCGCTGCATGCGCTGGCCGCGGAGTGCGGGGCAGACTGGCTGTTGACCCTGCCCATCGATCTGCATGCCTGGCCGGAGGATCTGGTGCCTGCGCTCTGGAAGGCCGGATGCTCTGCGGACGGCTCCGTGCTGGAGGATGCCGGTGGACTGCAGCCGCTGGTCGCGCTGTGGCGCGTGACTGTGCTTCGTCGCGCCGTGGCGGATGGACTGGCTGCGCACGAGCTGGCGGTTCGTGGCCTGGTCGAGCGGGCAGGGCTGCGCCGCGTGCAGCGCCTGGACTGCCGCCTCGGTAATCTCAATACGCTGGAAGATCTCGTCGCGTCTGGCGCCAGCCGCGCTCAGGAGCCCTGATGTCCCACGTACCGGAATGCATCAGTCCACTCGAAGCCCAGCGCCGCCTGCGTGACGGCGTGCCGCTGCTCGATCTGCGCGAACCGCACGAACATGCGCTTGGCCTGCCGCAAGGGGCTGTACCCATGCCGCGCGGCCGGCTCGAGGCCGATCCCGCCAAGGTGCTGGAGCACCGCGAGGCAGAGGCCATGCTGATCTGCGCCAGCGGGCGGCGCTCGCGGGATTGCGCGTCGCGCCTGGCAGCGCTGGGCTACCGCCGCCTGCTGCAGGTCGAGGGTGGCTTCGAGGCCTGGCAGGCGGCAGGCCTGCCAGTCGAGATTCCTGACACGGGCGAGCTGGACTTCTATGACCGCTACGCCCGCCACCTGCGCCTGCCCGAGGTGGGCGAGGCCGGCCAGCGCCGTCTGCAGGCCGCCTGCATCACCCTGGTCGGCGCCGGCGGGCTCGGGTCGCCCGCGGCGTTTTACCTGGCCGCCGCGGGCGTGGGCCGGCTGCGCCTGATCGATGCCGACCGCGTCGAGCGCAGCAACCTGCAGCGCCAGATCCTGCACAGCGATGCGGCCATCGGCGCGCTCAAGATCGACTCCGCGCGCGAACGCCTCGCGGCCCTGAATCCGACGGTGGAGGTCGAAGGCTTCGCGCAGCGACTGGACGCGGCCAACGCGACGGACCTGCTCGCGGGATCCGATGTCGTGATCGACGGCTCGGACAACTTCCCGACCCGCTATGCGGTCAACGATGCCTGCCTCGAACTGGGTCTGCCCTGGGTCTACGGCGCGGTCGAGCGCTTCCGCGGCCAGCTCAGCGTGTTCGACGCCGGCCGCCAGCGCGGACGCCTGCCGTGCTACCGCTGCCTCTTCCCCGAACCGCCCGCACCCGAGGACGCGCCCACCTGCAGCGTGGCCGGCGTGCTGGGCGTGCTGCCCGGCCTGATCGGCCTGCTGCAGGCAACCGAGGCGATCAAGCTGGTCCTCCGCATCGGCCGGCCGCTGGCCGGTCGGGTGCTCAACGTCGACGCGCTGGACATGGGCTTCCGCGAGTTCGGCCTGCGTCCCGATCCCGCGTGCCCGGCCTGTGGTTCGCATCCGTAAGGTGAGTATATTCAGCACCTTGGATTGCGGTTCTAACCCTTCGTCTGAAGCCTGATACGCGCCGGGGCGCGGCAGGTCGGGTGCTATACTCGCGCGCGCTCCGCAGCCGTCCGGTTCACGCCGTCCCCGGTCGCCGGACCGGCTGACCTGCTCCGTTGCGCCGATCTTCCGCCGCCACGCGCAGCCTGGCCCGCGGGAGCTTCCCCTCGTCGTCCGCACGCCCGACCCCATGCGCCTCAGCACGATCAAGCTGTCCGGCTTC
>JANJTY010000248.1 GCA_024710865.1 Lysobacteraceae bacterium
CGCCGAGGAAGGTCTTGTCGCCAGCGTCCCAGCGCGCCGGGTTGAAGTCGGCATCGCCCGTGTTCCAGATGTACTGGTAGCCGGTGAGGGCGCGGGCCAGCTCCTAGACGTCGGTCTCGGCGTAGTTGGGCGCGCCGCTGACCGGGTCGTGGATGCCGAGCGCGAACAGCTCCATCAGCTCGCGCGCGAGGTTCTCGTTGGCGTGCCCGACCTGGTTCTCGAAGCCGTTGAGGTACCACTGCATGCCGGCGCCCACGGTCACTTCGCGCAGCAGGCTGTGGTAGGAGCCGAGCGCGTGGGTCTTGAGCAGGTTGGTGTAGCGCTTGAAGTCGGGGTACTGGATCTGGTCGGTGCCGGAAATGACCAGCAGCCCCATCAGGATCCAGGTGATGCGCTCCTGCAGCGGGTTCGCGCTGCGCGCGAACTGCTCGATGATGCGGTCCTGGAAGCGGCCGAACTCCTCCCAGGATTCCCAGTCGTCGCCGTCCTGCCACTGCGGCCAGTCCCAATCGGCCAGGGTGGTGGGCGCGCGCGAGCAGAGGTCGTCGATCAGGGCCTGCGGCCCGACGGCGAGGCCGGCGGCGATGTCGCCGGGCCCGGGACCGAATCCGAGGCGGCGCCAAATGTGGGCGATCTGGGCTTCCGGGCTGGCCATGGGCTCTCCGTGGCGACTGGGGGGCGATGTCCCTTCAACGCAGGACGGCGACAGCATGGGACATCCGCCGTCCGTCGGCGCAGCGCGGCCTTCCGCCGGGCGGTGAACCGTTGTGACACTGCGGCCGGCGGTTGCCACGCTGCGCGCCGCGGGCGTCTCAGGCATGCTCTGCGGCGGGGAATGACCGATGCCGTCCATCGAACGGGGGAAGACGATCCATGCGCACGCTGCTGCTCGCCCTGCTGATCGCCGCCGCGCCGCTGCAGGCCCAAAGCCTGAACGTGATCACCGCGGACGGAACCCAGAGCTACGAGCGCGACCAGCTCATGGCCCTGGCCGGCGGACGCCGCAGCATGACCGTGCTGGAGCCGCACGAGGGCGACGAGCGCAACTACGTCGGCGTGCCCGCCGGCGCCCTGCTGCAGTCGCTGTTCGGCGACGCCTGGCGCGACGCCGGCGCGGTGCAGTTCGAATGCGCCGACGGCTACCGCGCCCTGATCGAGCCCTCCAAGCTGGCCGAGCACCGCGCCCTGCTGAGCTGGGCGCGCGGCGACGGCCAGCCGTTTTCGCTGGTGAACCGGCTGCAGAACGACGAGGCCGTCGAGCTCGGGCCGTTCTACCTGGTCTGGGACAACCTCGAATCTCCCGAATTGCGCGAGCAGGGTGCGAGCGACTGGCCCTACCAGATCGTCGGGATCGCCCTGGTCGACCTGGCCGAACGCCTGCCGCGGGTGATGCCGCCACCGGGCGCGGACGAAGCCGTGCTGCGCGGCTTCGAGGCCTTCCGCACCCACTGCCTGACCTGCCACAGCATCAACGGCCAGGGCGGGGCCAAGGCGCCGGAGCTGAACGTGCCGGCCAGCGTCACCGAGTACCTGGCCGAGGGTTGGCTCAGGCGCTGGATGCTGGAGCCCGCCAAGGTGCGCCTGAACACCCCGATGCCGCCGCTTGCGCCCAACCTGCGCAAGGCCCAGCGCGAGGCCCTGGCGAGCGACATCGAGGCCTACCTGAAGGCCATGGCGCAGACCAAGCGCCTGCCCTAGCGATGCCCGCCTGCTGGCAGCTGCTGCCGCCGCCCGAACTCGCCCACCTGCCGGCGCGCATCGCGGTCGAGTCCGACCTCTGCCTCGGGCGCGCGCCCGACTGCGACCTGGTGCTGGACGATCCCGCGATCTCCCGCCTGCACGCCCGCCTGGAGCTGCGCGCCGACGGCAGCCTCTGGCTGTGCGACCTCGGCAGCCGCGCCGGCACCCGCCGCAATGGGACGCCGCTGGCGCCGCGGCATCCGGTGCGGCTCGACCACGGCGATTCGCTGGAGCTTGGCGACTGGCGCTTCGGCCTGGTGCTGGGCGAAGCCGGCGCGTCGGAGCAGGCGCCCGAGCCCGCCACCCGCCTGACCCGGATCGAGCGCCTCGGCGACCTCGCCGAGCAGCGCCTCGCCCTGCTGCTGGCCTTCGCCGCTGCGCAGTCGGCCGCCGTACGCACGGACGACCTGCTCGACAACCTGCTCGACTATGCCCGGCGCGGCTCGGGCTACGCGCGCGGGCGGGTGGTCGAGTTCGAACCGGAGCGCGGCGCGCTGCGCAGCCTGCGCGGGGGCGACGCGGACGGACTCAGCCGCAGCCTGCTGGCCGCGGCCGCGCGCGACGAACTGGCGGTACTGGAATCGCCCAGCCCACAGCGCCTGCGCCAGTCGCTGCTGGACGCGCGCCTGAAGCGCGCGCTCTGTGTCGGCCTCGATCCGGGCAGCACGCCGGCGCGCCTGCTCTACCTCGACACCGACTGGAACGACCCCGGCGCACAGGCCGATGCGCCGGCCTTCTGCCACGCCCTGGCCCGACTCACCGGCCTGGCCCTGCAGGCCCTGGCGCGACGCGAGGCCGAGCGCGAGCGCCTCGCCCTGCAGGCCGAACTGGAGCGCGCCCGCGTGGTGCAGGCGCGCCTGGTGCCGGCGCGGCGCGAGGCCTTCGGAGCCTGGCGGCTGGCGCTGCGCCTTGCGCCCGGCGGCAGCGTGGCTGGCGACCTGGCCGACTGCTTCGCCCTGCCCGACGGGCGTCGCGCCGTGCTGCTCGGCGATGTCTCCGGCTCCGGCCTCGGCGCCGGCCTGGTGATGGCCACCGCGCAGGCCTTCCTGCGCGCCGCGCTGGCGCTGGAACCCGATCCGGCCGCGGCACTGGAGCGGCTCAACCGGCATCTTCTGGAGCAGGTCGGCGCGGGCACCTTCGTCACCCTCTGGCTGGGCCTGCTCGCGCCCGATGGCCGAATCGACTGCATCGATGCCGGCCACGGCCACGTTCTGCACCTCGCCGCGGACGGGATCAGGCCGCTGGCGAGCGAAGGCGGCGTGCCGCTCGGCGTGCTGGAGGCACCGGACTACCGCAGCGAGACCCTGCGGCTGGCGCCGGGCCAGGGCCTGCTGCTGTTCAGCGACGGCCTGGTCGAGCAGCTCGACGCGCGCGGCGCGGCCTTCGGCCTGGGCCGGGTCGGGCAGGTTCTGCGCGACTGCGATGGCGCGGATCCCGAGACCCAGATCGCCGCCCTGCTGCAGGCCCTCGAAGCGCACCGCGGCGCGCTGCCGCCGGGCGACGACACCACCGTGCTGGCGCTGCGGCGGGGATAAGCTCGCGCGCTCGATGCTTGCTTGTCCGGGGGACGAGCCAAGGCAGGAGCCAAGGCGCTCAACGCACGGGTGCAAGGGCACGCGAACAGGAGCCCGGCAGGATGCGGTGAGCAACGCGAACCGCATCGATCTTTACCCTCGGTTGCAGCATGCGATTCGCGGCGCTCACCGCATCCTACGGCGCTCCCGACAATCCGCAGCCTACGGTGGCATTGGGTCCTGCTGCGTTTTGATCCCTTCCTCCTGGGTCGCCCGTCGCTATACTGCCGCGCCCGGCTACACAGCCGGCTCCGCAACGAACTCAAATCGAGGAGCCTTACCAGGATGCCAACTCGTCCCGCAGCCGCATTGCTTTCTCTTCTTTTGGTGTTGTCCTCCTCCAGCGCGTTCGCCAAACCGTCGGAGCAAATCGACGCCATGTATGGCGACTTCTGGAACTGGCTCAAGGCCCTGCTGGAATCGGAGGATGATGAGGAGCTGCCTCCGGCCGAATCGAGCGAAGCGACTGCGCAAACCGAGTCGATTCAGGACGAGTCACGTTCCTTTACTTCCATCATTCGCTGACGCGGGCCACAGGCTCGCTTCGACGCTGTCCCGCTACTCTGCGGCCAGCCTGAGGCGCGCCGCCGCGAGCTGATCGGCCACCTTGCGGGTCCGCGCGTGGTCATCGCCCATGGTGGTGCGCAGCGTCTGCACACTCGCTTCGAACGCCTCGACCGCCTCCTGCAAGCGGTCGAGCGCGGCGAGGCACTGGCCGCGATTGCCGCGGAATATCGCCACGTAAGGGTGATCGGCCCCGAAGACCTGGATCGAATCGGCCACGACCCGATCGAGCTCGGGCAAGGCTTCCGCAGCCCGTCCGTTTTCGAGCATGAGCATGGCGAGGTTGTTGCGCGCCAGCAGCACCTCCGCGCGCGGTGCATCGCTGCCGGCCTGCTTGAGCGCGATGATCTCGCGCAGCAGCGCCTCGGCCTCGTCGACCTGGCCCAGCAACTCGAGCCCACGCGCCAGGCTGTCGCGGCCGGTCAGGGTCAGGTTGTGTCCGGGTCCCAGGCGTTCGTCCAGACGCGTCAGCGCGCGGCGAACCAGTTCCGTTCCCTCCTTGACCTGACCGGCCTCGATCAGTTGCGCTCCCAGGCTTTGTTCGCTGACCCAGGTCGACGGATGGTCCTCGCCCAGGGTGCGACGGCGCGCCTCCAGCACGGCACGAAACTCCTCGCCGGCCCCCGCCCTATCGCCCGAATGGAACAGCAGGATGGCGTGCAGGTTGCGCGAGTGCAGCGTCTGCGGGTGATCCGGTCCGTAGACCCGCTTGCGGACCTCGATCACTTCGCGGCTGAAGGTCAGGGCCTCGCCGTACTTGGCCTGCTTCTGCAGTACCGACGAAAGGTTGTGGCCGATGGTCAGGGTGGCTTCGTGCTCATCGCCCAGCAGTTCCTTCGACTGCAGCAGCAGCGCGCGGTAGTCGTCCTCGGCTTCCTGCACCCGGCCCAGTTCATAGGCGGTGCGCACCAGAACGCTGCGCAGCCCGATCTCGCTCTCGGGCAAGGGCCTGGGAAGCTCTGCCAGGCGCTCACGCACGAGTGTTTCCGCGCGTTCGGTCTCGCCCCGCATCGAATGTGCGAGCGCCAGCGTGGCCAGCGTCTCGTCCGCCAGATCTCGATCGCCGCCGGACAGGTCGCCGGCAGACCCAAGCAGATCGATGGCGGCATCGATCTCGCCTTGCTGCAGCCGCACACGTCCCAGCAAGGCGAACAGACGCGCGCGCACCGATGTCGGCAGGTCGAGATCGCGCTCGAGTTCCAGCGCAGCCGAGTCCAGCACTTCGGCAACGCGGATGTCCCTGCCCAATGCCTTCTCGGGATCGGCCGAGGTGAGCATGTCGGACACGAAGTCGCTGACCGCCTGGGCCTCGGCCGCGCGTGCCTCCGCCTCGCGCCGCGCCTCGGCCTCGCCCAGGGCGAAATCCAGGCTCACCGCGACCGCCGCGAGC
>JANJTY010000284.1 GCA_024710865.1 Lysobacteraceae bacterium
GGGACGGCGCGCGCGCACCCGGGCGCCTGTCGCCCCGGCCACGCGCCCGCCGCAGCCGCGCAACCCGGGTCGTCGCACCTGCGATCGCGCGGCGCGAACCGTTCGAGTCGCGCCGCGCCCTCCGCAAGGACCTCACTCCGCCAGCGGTACAGGCGTCGGCAGGAGCCTGTCGAGCGTGTCGCCGACGCCCAGCTGGCCCAGGTCGTTGCGACCCCAGCAATGGACCCGGCCATCGCGGTCCAGGGCGCAGGTATGGGACTGGCCCGCCTGCACCGATCGGACATCCGCGTCGAGCGAATCGACGCGGGTCGGACGGCCGCGGTGCACCGTCGTGCCATCGCCCAACCGACCGTTGTCGTTCCAGCCCCAGCAGTGCAGCTGGTTCGAAAGGCTGAGCGCACAGGTGTGGTGCAAACCGGCGGAGAGGCGAATCGCCTGTCCCTGTGCCTCACCGGCGTCGGGCTCCATCAGGGGCAGGGTTGGCGCGGGCGTTGTTCGGCTCGCGTTGCTGCCATCGCCCAGCTGCGCCAGCACGTTCGAGCCCCAGCAGAAGACCTCATGGCCGTCGGTGACCACTGCACAGGTGTGGCTTGCGCCGGTTGCCATGTGCTGGGCCCCACGGGCCGGCAGTCCTTGAACCAGGGTGGCCGAGAGGCGATCCTCAGTGCTGCCGTCGCCGAGCTGGCCGCGGTCGTTGCTGCCCCAGCAATACAGCCCGCCATCGTGGGTCAGGGCGCAGCTGTGGTTCCAGCGCGTCGCGATGGCCTGTGGCCAGCGCCCATACGGCAGTCCAAGCGTCTCGACCGGCGTGCTTCGACTGATCCGGGTCCCGTCGCCGAGCTGGCCCAGGGTATTGTCGCCCCAGCACCACACCATCTGACCTTCGAGGCGCGCGCAGGTGTGGCGGCGGCCGGCCTGGATCTCCAGCACGCCGCTCGCAAGACCCGCCGGGGTGACCGGAACGTCGCTGTCCTGGCCGGTGCCGTCTCCGAGCTGGCCGAACGCATTGCTGCCCCAGCAGCGGACCCCGCCGCCCGCAACCAGGGCGCAGGCGTGGTCCTCGCCCAGGGCGTAGGCGTGCATGTCGAGTGCCGGACCGGGCAGCGGCTGCGGCTCCGGGGTGCCGGCCGGCTGGCCGAGCTGGCCGAATTCGTTCTTGCCCCAGCAGCGCGAGCGGCCATCAGCCAGCAGCGTGCAGCCGAAAGCGCCACCGCTGGCCAGGCGCGTGGCGAGCGGTAGCGCACCCACGCGGGTCGGCTCCAGGCGATCGACGCGGTCGCCGCTGCCCAGCTGTCCCTGCGCGTTGCCGCCCCAGCAGTTCAGACGGCCATCGAGCACGGCGCAGGAATGGCCGCCGCCTGCGGCCAGCACCTCGCCCGCTGCGCCGGGCGCCGATGGCGGACGCGTTGGCAGGGCGCGATCGATGCGCGTGCCGTCGCCGAGCTGGCCGCTGGCGTTGCCGCCCCAGCAGGCAAGGCCGGTCGCGTCCTGGGCACAGGTGTGGCGGGCACCGGCCACCACCACGCGCACCGCTCCGTCCAGGGCAGGCACCGCCACCGGCACGCTGCTGGCCGCCGCGTCGCCGGCCCCGATCTGGCCCGAGGCATTGTCGCCCCAGCACCAGACCGTGCCGTCGACCAAGGCGGCGCAGGTGTGGCGATCGCCCAGCGCGAAGCGGGTCGCCTCGCCGGGCAGGCCCTGCACCGATGCAGGCGCGCTGCGGTCCTGGGTGTCGCCCGTGCCAAGCTGGCCCGAGCTGTTGCGTCCCCAGCAGGCCAGTTCGCCGAAGGCGCGAATGACGCAGGTGTGGTCTCCGCCCGCCACGAGGTGGCGGATGCCGGCATTCAGATTGGCGACCCGCCCCGGGGCGAGGCCGGTCGGCTCACTCGTGCCGCGACCGATCTGTCCGAAGCTCGCATCGCCCCAGCAGTAGGCGACCGATTGCCGGTCCAGGATGCAGGTGTGGGCGCGGCCGGCGCTCACCCTGCGCGCGGACAGGTCGGGTACCGCGATCGGGCTCGCTTGACGCGGCGAGGCCGTCGCCTGCCCCAACTGCCGGCTGTCGTTGCGGCCCCAGCAGTGCACCCGGCCGCTGATGCCGACCGCGCAGGTGTGCTCGGCGCCAGCGGCCAGGTGGGTGATCGGTTCAAGTCCTTCGACCAAGGTCGGCTGAGTTCGTCCAAGCAGGGTGCCGTCGCCCAGTTGCCCCCACTCGTTGCCGCCCCAGCAGCGCACCGAGCCGTCCGTCTCCAGCGCACAGGCGTGGCTGCTGCCTGCTGCTGCGAGCGCGGTGCTCGCCGTGCCCTCGTAGCGGACTCCGAAGGAGCCGATGTCAAAATCGACGATCCACGTGCTCGCATAAAGTCCTGCGTCCAGCGACCCAGGCAGCGGAGACGGGATCGGGCACAGGTACAGAAAGTCCCGCCAAAGGCCTCCGGGGCACTCGTTTCGACCCTCGACCCGCACATCCAGCCCATTCATGTCGCCCGCGAAGGCGTGTTCGATCCTGAGATTGCGCGCCCCGGCCGGCACCAGCACCGGAAGGGTGCGCTCCCGCTCGATCGCGACCTGGGCGACCGCGTCCGGCAACCTCAAGGGCAAGGGCGCCGAAGCCGCGGCTTCGGCAGAGAACGCACCGACGTTGCCCGCCCAATCGACTGCACGCATCCGGTAGCGATGGGCCGCCCCCGCGCGCAGACCGCCATCGACATACGTGTGGAAGAACTCGTCGGTCAGGTCGGCGGTCGGAATCACGGCAAGCGGGGCGAAGTCCGTGCAGTCCGTCCCGCGGCAGCGTTCGACCGCGTACTCGCGCACGCCGCCCGAGCCGCTGGCGTCGGTGCTGGCAGGCCACACCAGCCGGATCTCGTGCGAACCCAGGCCGGAAGCGCGCAGGTCGGGTGCATCCGGGGGCACGGCTCCCGGGCGGAACACCGCCACCGCGGTGCGCGCGCCGATCATTGCGAGGTTGCATACCGTCCCGATTGCGCCGACGCAGCCTCCATCCCAGCGTTGCAGGTACCAGCCGGGATCGGGCTGGGCCTGCAGCCGGACGGTCGACCCCTTTGCGAATGCAGCCGAGCAGGTCTCGCCGCAGTCGATACCGGTTGGCGTGCTCTGCACCCGTCCGCTTCCATAGCGCACCACGGTCAGCGTCGAAGTGGGCGAGGGTGCCGGTATAAACAGGGCGTTCACGCTGCGAGGGTAGTCTCTGATGCGGATGCGGCAGCGGCTGGCGTCGATAGGTACGCAGTTCACCGACCAGCCCCAGAAACGCCAGCCTTCCATGGGCGTTGCGCGTAGCTCGATATCCGTATCCCTGGGCAGGACGGCCGCGCAGAAGACGATGGCATCGGCCGCATTGCTGCAGTCCAGGCCGCTTGGGGTGCTGGTGACCGTGCCGCGCCCCTGAATGCTGAGATCGAGGGTGGGCTGGTCAACACGCACGAAGACCGCGAGCACGGTGCGGGTGCCGATGACCCTGACGGTGCATGCCGGGCCGGCCGCAGCCGCACAGGCGCCGTCCCAGCGCCGGAATACCCATCCCTCGGCAGGTGTCGCGACCAGCTCGACCAGGCTGCCTTCGTCGAACGTGGAAGTGCAGGTGCCGGTGCAATCCAGGCCGGTGGGGTCGCTGCTGACGCGGCCCTCACCCCATACTTCGGCGTTGATACCGCCCGCGTAGGCGTGCCCCGACGCAAGGGCGGCGAGTAGCAGAAGCAAGGAAAGCCACGGACGCATGCGTACCTCGATCTCGGGATATTCGCGGGCATTGTGCCGCAGGGGTCCGAGACCGGCAATCACGGGATAAGTTCAGCAGGCCCCATCAGAGGGCAACGACGATCACTCCGACGGAGCCACCGCGCCGCCGGCGATTCACCTGCCTGCGCTGCAAGTGTGCGGTCGACTCGCAGCGCGGGCGACCGATCCTGGGTTGGCGATGCTGCGGTTCGCTGTGCTCACCGGCATTCTGCGAACGGCCGTGTTGCGTCGTACGAAACCCCTCTCCCGCGCGCGGGAGAGGGGTTGGGGAAACGGGGCGCCTGGCGCCCCGCACCGGCAGTCTTACTCGAACACCGTCTCGGCCTTCAGCACCTGGATGCGCGGGCGCGGCAGATTGAGCGGCAGTTTGGCGATGACCGCATCCTCGGCCAGCAGCTCGGCCGGCTTCTCGGTGTTGTAGGTGATCGGCGAGGCGCGGTCCTCGGCCAGGGCGGCGGCGAGGCCGGCGGCGTCCTTGGCCACGAATACGAACTGGGCGCCGTCGCTGTCCAGGTATTTGCGGATCGCGGCGTTGACCTTGCGCAGGGTCAGCGCGTCGAGTTCGCCGCGCACGTATTCGACGAAATCCGGCACGCCGAACCAGTGCTGGTCCAGGGCGTAGCCGAGCCGCCGCGAGGAGGTGGCGGTAAGCACGGCAACGAACTTCCTGAGGTAATTGCGGGTGGCCTCGAAGTCGGCCTCGCTCATGCCTTCGCGGTGCAGTTGGTCGAGTTCGAACAGGGCGGCGCGGGTGGCGAACAGGGCGTCGTTGGTGTCGCGCAGCGGGCGCAGCCAGATCTGGAACAGATCGTTCTGGCGCGGGTAGTTCGGGTTCGGCTGGGTCAGGTACATCCCGTTCGGGAAATACTCGGTGTAGGCGTAGTTGCCGTAGTTCATGCCGCGGGTTTCGCGGATGCGCTGGTAGAGCAGGCCGGCGCTGTTGCGGTGCTCGCCCAGGTAGCTGCGCACCAGCCAGAGCGCAGCCCAGTCCGGATGGCCGCGGCGCACGTCGATCGGCCAGCCGAACGAGACCGCCACGGCCGGGGTTTCCTTCTCGATGATGCGTGCGCTGCGCTGGCGCTGCGGCGTGACCGCCGGCACCTCGACCGTCGCGGCCGTGCCGGCCGGCAGCTTGGCGAGATCGGCCAGCAGGCGGGCCTTGAACGGAGCGTCGTAGCCGCCGCCCAGGCCGACCGTGACCGCGCCCTGCACGAAGCGCTCGCGCCAGAAGGCCTTGATGTCGTCCAGGGTCAGGGCCTCGACCTCGCCGGCGTAGCCGAGCGGCAGGCGGCCGTAGGGATGGCCCGGGCCGTAGACCATCTCGTACAGCGCTTCCTTGCCGAGCTCCTCGTCGTTGTTGGCGCGCAGGTTCTGGCGGATGGCGTTGATCTGCTGGGTCTTGAGGCGGGCGAAGTCGTCCTCGCGGAAGCCGGGCTCCAGCAGCAGCTCGCGCACGATGCCGTACCAGGCGTCGAGGTTGTCGCGGTGCACATTGCCGGCGAGCTTGACGATCTCCTGGTCGACCTGCGCGCCCCAGCCGGCGGCGAGCGGGTAGAAGGCCTTCTGCACCTCGGCGAAGCTGCGCTTGGCGCTGCCGGCCTGGGTCAGCATCGAAGCGGTGAGCTGGGCCAGGCCGTTCTTGCCGGGCGGGTCGTACATCGCACCGGCCTGGACGATCAGGGCGACGTCGATCAGGGGCGACTCGGACGGACGCTCGACCAGGGCGAAGTGCGGCGCGGCGGCCGGATTGGCCAGGCGCTGCGCGACCTCGGCATCGAGCGGACGGAAGCCGTCGGCGCCGGCCAGGGCCTCGGCCTGGGCGATCGAGACGCTGGCGCGGCCGGCGTCGATGAAGATGCGGTCGGCGACGGCGCGGATGTCCTCCGGCGTGACCTGGTCGAACTGCGCGTAGAGGCGGTTCAGGGTCTCCGGATCGCGCTCGTAATGGACGAACTGGGCCAGCACCGCGCCCACGGCCGAGGCCGAATTCAGCGTCGCGGCGAAGCCGTACTTGGAACGCGACTTGGTCTCGGCCAGCGCGTCGGGGTCGATCAGCTCGGTGCGCGCGCGCAGGATTGTGTCCTGGATCGCGTCGACCACGGCCTGGGCGTTCTCGGGCGCGGTGAGGCGCGCGCCGAGGGCGAACAGGCCCGGATCGATGTTGCGCGGCGGCGAGGCGAAGAACTGGTCGACCAGGCGCTCCTGCACCACCAGCTTCTGGAAGATCTCCGAGGTCTGGCCGAACCAGATCTCCGCCAGCAGCATGGCCGCGGCGGTGTCGCGCGTATCGGTGCTGAAGGCCGGGCCGCGCCAGGCGTGCAGCATCAGCGGCAGGGTCGGGCCCTCCCAGGCGATGTGGGCGTAGCGCGAACCCTGCAGCGGGCCGTCCTGCGGGATGTCGACCGTGTAGCTGCCGCGCTGCCAGCCGCCGAAGTGGCGCTCGACCATCGCCAGCGTGGGCTCGATCTCGACATCGCCGACCACGATCACGGTGCTGTACTCGGGCCGGTACCAGCGGTCGAAGAAGGTCTTCGAGTAGTCCATCTGGTTCGGCATGTCCTCGATGTCGGCGAAGTAGCCCATCGTGGTGTGGCCGTAGGTGTGGACGTCGTAGGCCAGCTCGGACAGCTTCTCGAAGCCCTTGGACATCGGGTTGGAGAAGTTCTTGAGGTACTCGCCCTTCACCGCCAGCGCCTCGGTGCGGAACTGCTCCTCGCTGTAGGCCAGGTTCTGGAAGCGGTCGGCCTCGACCTCGAGCACCTTGTCGAGGTCGGCGGTGGTGAAGTTGATGTGGTAGTTGGTCAGGTCGGCCGAGGTGTAGGCGTTCTGGTCGGCGCCGGCGTTCTTCATCAGCGCCTGGTAGGCCTCGGGCGGATTGGCCGGGGTGCCGCGGAACATCATGTGCTCGAAGAAGTGGGCGAAGCCCGACTTGCCCTTCTCCACCTCGTTGCGCGAGCCGGTCTGGACCGGGATCTGCAGCGAGACCACGCCCGGGGTGTCGGTCTTCACCACCACGATGCGAAGGCCGTTGTCCAGCTCGCGCATCTGGTAGGGCAGGTCGAAGATGCGGTTGGACTCGCTGGCCGGCAGCGGCGCGGCCCGGCCGAAGGACAGGGCGGCCGTCAGCGCGCCGAGCGCCAGCGAACGGGCGGGCGGATGCTTCATGCGGGGAACTCCGGGGCAGAAAACGAGGCCCGGATTAGACCACAGCGCTCGTGCAGCGCCTGTGCCGATGGTCCTGCCCCAGGTGCGGCGTGCTGGAGTCGATCCGCGCCCCGCTGCCTCAGGCCGATGATCGAACCAGCGCCGCGGCCAGGTCCTCGACCAGATCCTCGCCGTGCTCCAGCCCGACCGACAGACGCAGCAGGTTCTGCGGGGAAACCGGCTGCGCGCCCTCGACCGAGGCGCGGTGCTCGACCAGCGATTCGCAGCCGCCCAGCGAGGTGGCGTTCTGGAACAGGCGCAGGGCGCCGGCCACGCGCAGCGCGGCGTCGCGTCCGCCGCGCAGCTGGAAGCTGAGCATGCCACCGAAGCCGCGCATCTGGCGCGCGGCCAGGGCGTGGCCCGTATGCGTGGGCAGGCCCGGGTAGTGCACCGCCTCCACCGCCGGCTGCGCTGCCAGGAACTCGGCCACGCGCTGCGCGTTCGCGACGTGCATCGCCAGGCGCGCATGCAGGCTGCGCAGACCGCGCAGCACCAGCCAGGCGGCGAAGGGGCTGGCGCTCGCGCCCTGCACGTTGCGTACCTCGAAGCAGCGCTGCGCCAGTTCATCGTCGCGCGCGAAGGCCAGCACGCCGCCCATCACGTCGCTGTGCCCGCCCAGGTACTTGGTGGCCGAGTGCAGCACCACGTCGGCGCCGAGCGCGAGCGGCTGCTGCAGGGCCGGCGATGCGAAGGTGCCGTCCACCAGCAGGCGCGCGCCGTGTGCGTGCGCCAGTTCGGCCAGCGTCGCGATGTCGACGATGCGCAGCAGCGGATTGGAGGGCGACTCGGTCCAGAGCAGGCGCGTCTCGGGGCGCAGCGCGGCGCGCACGGCATCCAGGTTGCCGCAGTCGACGAAACTGGCGGACAGGCCCCAGCGCGGCAGCCAGTCGCGCGCCAGGGTGCGCACGCCGTGGTAGAGATCGTCCTGCAGCAGCACATGGCTGCCGGCCGGCAGGGCCTGCAGCACCGCGCTCACCGCGGCCATGCCGGTGGCGAAGAACAGCGCGCGGCGCGCGCCGTCCAGCGCGGCCAGGGCCACTTCCAGGCGCTGCTGGGTCGGGTTGTCGGTGCGCTGGTAGATCAGCCCGTGCGGCAGGCTGCCGTCGGGCGCGTGCAGGAAGGTGGTGGCCAGGTGCAGCGGCGGCGAGAGCGCGCCAGTGGCGGCATCGGGCTCGGCACCGGCGTGCACGGCCAGGGTTTCGGGACGCATGCGGTAATCCTCCAACGGTCGCGGCGATTCTGCCGGATAATCCGGCGCTTTCCGCGTCCCTTCACGCCATGTCCGATTCCCGCAGCGCCGACCTGATCGCCCTCGCGCAGCATTGGCTGCCGGTCTATCGCCCGCGCAACGTGGTGCTCGACCACGGCCGCGGGGCGCGCCTGTGGGATACCGAGGGGCGCGACTACGTCGACTTCGCCGCCGGCATCGCGGTCTGCTCGCTGGGCCATGCCGATCCGGACCTGGTCGCCGCGCTGAGCGAACAGGCCGGCAAGCTCTGGCACAGCAGCAACGTGTTCTACACCGAGCCGCCGCTGCGCCTGGCCGAGGAGCTGGTCGCGGCCTCGCGTTTCGCCACGCGCGTGTTCCTGTGCAACTCGGGTGCGGAGGCGAACGAGGCCGCGATCAAGCTGGTGCGGCGCTGGGCCGCGCAGCAGGGCCGCCCGCCGGAGCGGCGCAGCATCCTGAGCTTCCGCGGCAGCTTCCATGGCCGCACCCTGGCGGCGGTCACCGCCACCGCGCAGGCCAAGTACCAGGAAGGCTTCGAGCCGCTGCCGGCCGGCTTCCGCTACGCCGATTTCAACGATCTCGATTCGGTCGATGCGGCCTTCGAGGCCGGCGACCTCGCCGCCGTGCTGGTCGAGCCGGTGCAGGGCGAGGGCGGGGTGATGCCGGCCGCGCCCGGTTTCCTCGCCGCCCTGCGCGCGCGCTGCGACCGCCACGGCGCCCTGCTGGTGCTGGACGAGATCCAGTGCGGCATGGGCCGCAGCGGCAGCCTGTTCGCGCACTGGCAGGACGGCGTCGAGCCCGACATCGTCACCCTCGCCAAGGCCCTGGGCGGCGGCTTTCCCATCGGCGCGCTGCTGGCCGGCCCGAACGTGGCC
>JANJTY010000300.1 GCA_024710865.1 Lysobacteraceae bacterium
TCCTACCAGCTCTACCGCAACGGCATCGTGCCGCCGCACATCGCCGCCGGCGTCAACCTCAACCTGCCGGTGGTGGGCTCGATCCTGCGCCGCGGCGGCGCCTTCTTCCTGCGCCGCAGCTTCAAGGCCAACGCGCTCTACTCGACCGTGTTCAGCGAGTACGTCGCGACCCTGGTGCAGCGCGGCGTCTCGATCGAGTACTTCATCGAGGGCGGACGCTCGCGCACCGGCCGCCTGCTGGCGCCCAAGGCCGGCATGCTGGCGATGACGGTGCGCGCCTACCTGCGCCAGCCGCGCCGGCCGGTGGTGTTCCAGCCGGTCTACATCGGCTACGAAAAGCTGATCGAGGGGCGCAGCTACCTGGACGAGCTTTCCGGCCGGCCGAAGGAGAAGGAGACCATCGGCGTGCTGATCCGCTCGGCGCTCGGCATCCTGCGCCAGCACTACGGCCGCGTCGCGCTGTCCTTCGGCGAGCCGATCTTCCTCGACCGGGTGCTGGAGTCGCACGCCGCCGACTGGCGCCAGCAGGCGCAGGATCCGGACGACAAGCCGGCGTGGTTCAACGGCGCGATCGACGACCTCGCCCGCCGCATCCAGGTGCAGGTCAACCGCAGCGCCGACGTCAACCCGATCAACCTGCTCGCCCTGGCCCTGCTCGCCACGCCCAAGCAGGCCATGGCCGAGTCCGACCTGGTTCCGATCCTCGACCTGCTGCGCCGCCTGCTGGCGCGAGCGCCCTACTCCGAGCGCGTCACCGTGACCGAGGAGCCGGCCGAGGCCATCGTCGCCTATGGCGAACGCATGCAGGTGCTCAAGCGCGTCAAGCACCCGCTCGGCGATGTGCTGCGCTTCGAGGGCGACGAGGCGGTGTTGCAGAGCTACTACCGCAACAACGTGGTGCACCTGTTCGCGGCGGCTTCGTGGGTGGCCTGCTGTTTCCAGAACAACCGCCGCATGAGTCGCGCCGGCGCGGTGCGCCTGGGCCGGCTCTTGTATCCCTTCGTGCAGGCCGAGCTGTTCCTGCCCTGGAGCGAGGACGAATTCGGCGAGCGCCTGCAGGCCACCATCGCCCTGTTCGTCGAGGAAGGCCTGCTGAGCTTCGATGAAGGCAGCGGCATGCTCGAGCGCGGACCGGGCCAGACCGACGAGGTGTTCCGCCTGCGGGTGCTGGCGCACAGCCTGCAGCAGGCCTTCGAGCGCTACTACATCGCGATCGCGATCCTGGTGAAGAACGGCCCGCGCGCGCTCTCGCCCGGCGAGCTGGAGAATGCCTGCCAGCTCACCGCCCAGCGCCTCGGCCTGCTCTACTCGCAGGCCGCGCCCGAGTTCTTCGACCGCAGCCTGTTCCGCGGCTTCATCGCCAAGCTGCGTGAACTCGGCATCGTCTGGAACGACGCCGAAGGCAAGCTCGACTTCGACGAGCGCATGGAAGGCTGGTCGCGCGACGCCCGCATCATCCTCGGCCGCGAACTGCGCCACTCGATCATGAAGATGTCGCCGGAGAAGGCTGAGAAGCCGTGATTCGGGATTCGGGATTCGCTGAAGCGGGGCGCGGCCAGCCTTGGGCGTATCGCGCAAGCGCTATCGGGCGGCTCTCGCTCTGGCTGTTACGAATCCCGAATCCCGAATCCCCAATCCCGGCTCCTCACGCCAAATACCCCCCATCCACGCAGAACGTCCCGCCGGTGATGTAGCTCGCCGCGGGCGAGAGCAGGAACAGCACCATGGGGGCGATCTCGGTCGGCTGGGCGACGCGGCCCTGCGGGATCAGGCGCAGCATGATCTCGAGGATCTTGGGGTTGCCGGTGAGGGCGGAGGCGAACTTGGTCTCGGTCAGGCCGGGCAGCACGGCGTTGACCCGGATGCCCTGGGCGCTGAGCTCCTTGGCGAAGCCCTCGCTCATGTTGACGATGCCGGCCTTGGTCATCGAATACACCAGCTGGCCGGGCGCGGCGCGCTCGGCGTTCACCGAGGCGATGTTGACGATGGCGCCGCCGTGGCCCTTCATGCGGCGGGCGGCCTGCACGGTGGTCCAGAAGTAGCTGCGCAGGTTCACTTCCACGGTCTTCTCGTAGGCGTCGAGCGTCATGTCCACGGCCGGGCCGAAATACGGGTTGGCGGCGGCGTTGTTGACCAGGATGCCCACGCGCCTGCCGGCGGCGTCGAGCGTGGCGAACAGGCCCTCGATGGCGGCCGGGTCGCCCACGTGCACCGCGTGCGCCTCGGCCGAACCGCCGGCGGCGCGGATGGCCGCGGCCACGGCCTCGCAGCCCTCGAGCTTGCGGCTGGTGCACACCACGTGGGCGCCATGCGCCGCCAGCAGGTGGGCGATGGCCTCGCCGATGCCGCGCGAGGCGCCGCTGACCAGGGCGGTCTGGCCGGTCAGGTCGAACAGGGGGTCGGTCACGCGCAACTCCGGGACGTGGGTTTAACGGCGGGCTTGTTATGCTCGGAAATCTAGCACAGGCCCCGTCGAGGGCCGGCTTCACGGGGAGTGCACGGATGGCGCAGCGGCGGGTCCTGATCACGGGTGCGGGAAGCGGCTTGGGGCAAGCCCTGGCGCATCGTTATGCGCGGGCCGGCGACAAGGTCGCCTGCGTCGACCTCGACGCCGCGCGCGCCAACCTCACCCGCGCGGCGCTGCCCGGCGAAGGCCACCTGGCCCTGTCGGCCAACGTCGGCAGCGACGACGCCATGGAGCAGGTGCACGAGCGCATCGCCGGCGAATGGGGCGGCGTGGACGTGCTGGTGAACAACGCCGGCATCGCCACCGGCGGCGCCATGGTGGACACCACCATGGCCGAGTGGCGCAAC
>JANJTY010000360.1 GCA_024710865.1 Lysobacteraceae bacterium
ATTTCGAAGCGCTGGTGGGCGCGGGCAGCGGCATCGCCATGCACCATTTCATCGGCAAGGACATCATCAACTTCCACGGACTGTTCTGGCCGGCCATGCTGCACGGCGCGAAGCTCAACGTGCCGACCCGGCTGCACGTGAACGGGTATCTCACCGTCAACGGCGCGAAGATGAGCAAGTCGCGCGGGACGTTCATCCAGGCCCGCACCTGGCTGGATCACGTCGCACCCGAGCCGCTGCGCTACTACTTCGCAGCCAAGACCGGCGCCGGCGTGGACGATCTCGACCTCAACCTCGAGGACTTCGTGCAGCGGGTGAACTCCGACCTGGTCGGCAAGTTCGTCAACCTTGCCAGCCGCTGCGCCAGGCTGCTGGAGACGCACTTCGAGGGGCGACTGGGGCGGGCGTTCTGGGCCGGCGGCGGCGAAAGGAGTGAGGCCGAGCGCGCGGGCATCGAATGCCTGACGACGGTCGCGGCCACGCTCAGGGATGTGCCGGCGCGCTATGAAGCCGGCGAGTACAGCAAGGCCATCGCCCAGATCATGCAGGCCGCCGACCGCGGCAACGAGTACATCGCCACCGCCGCACCCTGGGCCGTAGCCAAGGACCCGGCGCGCAAGGCCGAGCTGGAGGTGATCCTCGTCACCGGCCTCAATGCCTTCGCAGCCATCGCGCGCGCGCTCAAGCCGGTGCTGCCGGAACTGGTCTCGCACGCCGAACGCTACCTCATGCTCGACGGCGGTTTTGCCGACTTCCGCTTCGACGCCTGGCTGTCCGAACACCGCCTCAACCCCTTCGCTCCGCTCATGACCCGCATCGATCCCAAGCACGTCCAGGCCGTCGTCGACGCCAGCACCGAATCCCTGCAGCCGGCACCGGCAGGCGCGGTGGTAGGAGGGGCTTCAGCCCCGACCAGCACCAAGGCCGAGTCAAAGGCTGCGGTCGCGGCCAAAGCCGCTCCTACAAACGCCGCACCCGCAACGACCGCGCAGCCTGCTCCCACGAATCACGAATCACCAATCACCAATCACGTCGCTATTGGAGACTTCGCCAAGCTCGACCTGCGCATCGCCACGGTCCGCTCCTGCAGCTTCGTCGAGGGTTCGGACAAGCTGCTGCGCTTCGAGCTGGACGCGGGCGAACTCGGCACGCGCCAGATCTTCTCGGGCATCCGCGCCAGCTATGGCGAGCCGGAAAAGCTGGTCGGTCGCCAGGTCGTGTTCATCGCCAACCTCGCGCCGCGCAAGATGCGCTTCGGCGTGTCGGAAGGCATGATCCTGTCGGCCGGCGGCGATGAAGGCCTTTTCCTGCTCGATGTGGATGCCGGCGCCAAGGCGGGGATGCGGGTGGGGTGAAGCCGGGATTGGGGATTCGGGATTCGGGATTCGCTTAAGCCCCCTGCCCGGAAGCGTCGATGCTCGACTCGACCTTCAGGTGGGGCTCGCTGGATTTCAACGCCGCCGTGCCGATACCAGCACACCATGCCCGACGGCCGACTGCCGCTCTTGCGAATCCCGAATCCCGAATCTCGAATCCCGGCCCGATGACCGACACCCTGCTCCTCCTCCTCGGCGCCGTCCTGGTCAACAACTTCGTGCTGGTGAAGTTCCTCGGCCTGTGCCCGTTCATGGGGGTGTCGAAGCGGTTGGACTCGGCCTACGGGCTCGCGCTGGCCACCGGCTTCGTGCTGACGCTCTCGGCCGGGCTGTCCTGGCTGGTGCAGCACTGGCTGCTGGAGCCGCTCGGGCTGGGCTACCTGCGCACCCTGGCCTTCATCCTGGTGATCGCAGCGGTGGTGCAGTTCTCCGAGGTGCTGATGCAGCGCCAGAGCCCGCGCCTGTACCGCGTGCTGGGCATCTTCCTGCCGCTCATCACCACCAACTGCGCGGTGCTGGGCGTGGCCCTGCTGAACGTGCAGGCGCAGCGCAGCCTGTTCGAGGCCCTGCTCACCGGTTTCGGCGCGGCGGCGGGCTTCGGCCTCGTGCTGGTGCTGTTCGCGGCCATGCGCGAGCGGCTGGAGCTGGCCGACGTGCCCGAGAGCTTCCGCGGCGCGCCGATCGCGCTGATCACCGCCGGTCTGATGGCGCTGGCCTTCATGGGCTTCGCCGGCATGGCGCCGCCGGGATGAGCGCACTCTGGGTGCTGGCCGGGCTGGGCCTGCTGTTCGGCGCGCTGCTGGGCTGGGCCGCGCTGCGCCTCAGACCGCAGGGCGACCCGCTGGTCGAGCAGATCGACGCCCTGTTGCCGCAAACCCAGTGCGGCCAGTGCGGCTATCCGGGCTGCCGGCCCTACGCCGAGGCGATCGCGAAGGACGCGGCCGACATCAACCAGTGCCCGCCCGGCGGCGAGGCCGGCATCCGCGCCCTGGCCGAACTGCTGGGGCGCGAGCCCAAGCCGCTCTCGGCCGCGCACGGTGTCGAAAAGCCGCAGCAGGTCGCTGTGATCGTCGAAGCCGACTGCATCGGCTGCACCAAATGCATCCAGGCCTGCCCGGTCGACGCCATCGTCGGCGCGCCCCGGCTGATGCACACCGTGATCGCCGAACTCTGCACCGGCTGCGAACTCTGCCTGCCGCCGTGTCCAGTCGACTGCATCGTGCTGGAGCCGGCGCGCAGTGGGCTGGCGGCCTGGAAGCCACCGCGCCCCGAACTCCTCATCGCTGGCAAGCCGGCTCCCCCATCGGTTGCCTGACGCCGCGCTTCTCGGTGGGCGCCGCTTCAGCGGCGA
>JANJTY010000367.1 GCA_024710865.1 Lysobacteraceae bacterium
CGAGTACCCGGTCGGCGTGCCGCGCTTCGAGTTCGATGCGGCCGACAACGTCCTGCCGCGCCCGGCGCGCGACCGGCTCGATGCGGACGAACTGACCATCGCATCGTTCAACGCCTTCCGCCTGTGCGACATCCTCGATGATCGCGGACCGGGCGCGGGTCCGCTGGGCGAGCCCATCCTGTTCACCTGCGACGACGGCATCGAGGCCGGCGGCGCGCCGGCCTACGAGGCCAAGCTGCTCAAGGTCAGCGCCTACATCCGCGACGTGCTGCGCAGCCCCGATGTGCTGGGCATGCAGGAGGTCGAGAAGCTGGTCGTGCTGGAAGACCTCGCCGATCGCATCGCGTTCGACGGCGGGCCGCAGTACGACGCCTTCCTGGTCGAGGGCAACGATCCGGGCGGCATCGACGTGGGTTACCTGGTGCGCAGCGACCGCATCCAGAACCCCGTGGCGACGCAGTTGCGCGGCACCGAGGAGTGGGTCGATCCCAACGATGGCCTGACCGCCCTGCACGACCGTCCGCCGCTCCTGCTGACCGCCGAATTCGCGACCGCCGCCGGCGGCCGCCCGCTGCAGTTCGCGGTGCTGAACGCGCACAACCGCAGCTTCGGCAGCAACGATCGCGTTTACGCCAAGCGCTTCCTGCAGGCCCGGGCCATCGCGGAGGAGGTGCAGGGATACCAGACCGATGCCGACAACGCGCAGCGGCCGCTGATCCTGGTCGGCGACTACAACGCCTACCAGTTCAGCGACGGCTTCACCGATCCCGTCGGGCTCATCTCGGGCACCTACGCCAACGACGAGAACGAGTGCGCCCCGAGCAACGGCGTGACCGACTGCAACCTGCCCGAGGACGGCGGCGGCGCGACCCTGCAGATCGTGGACCCGCCGCTGACCAAGCACACCGAGATCCTGGAGGTCACTGACCCGAACGAGGTCTATTCCTACACCTTCACCGAGCGCTTCGGCGTGATCTGGGGCCACACCGATCCGACGGGTGTCGACAACGGCCGCGAAGTCGCCGCCAATCAGGTCATCGACCACCTGTTGCTGAGCGAACCGGCCGAGGCCCTGCTGGTCGACTTCGCCTATGGCCGCGCCAACGTGGACGCGTCCGCTGCCGGCTTCGCCGCCGGCACCGGACCCGATGGGATGGGCGGCACCTGGGCGCAACCCGCGATCGGGGCCTCCGACCACGACGGTTTCGTCGCCTTCTTCGACCTCGACTGCAACGGCAACCCTGCGGCGGACGGCGACAGCGACGGCGTCTGCAACCTGGTGGACGTGTGTCCCATCGACGCCGACCCAAGCCAGGCGGACGGCGATGCCGACCTGATCGGAGATGTCTGCGACAACTGCTCCACCGTCGCCAATCCGGACCAGGCCGATACCGACAGCGATACCGTCGGCGACGCCTGCGACAACTGCTCCACCGTCGCCAACCCGGACCAGGCCGACACCGACAGCGACACCGTCGGCAACGCCTGCGACAACTGCTCCACCGTCGCCAACCCCGACCAGGCCGACACCGACGGCGACACCGTCGGCGACGCCTGCGACAACTGCAGCACCATCGCCAATCCGGATCAGGCGGACCCGAACGGGGACGGCATCGGTGCCGCCTGCAACGCGGCGCCGACGTTCGATACGCTGGCTCTGCCCAATGCCATCGAAGGCCTGCCCTACAGCGCGGTGGTGAACGTCTCCGACGCCAACGGCAATCCGGTCTCGATCAGCGACGACGGCGTGCCTGCCTGGATGACGGTGAGCGACAACGGCGATGGCAGCGCCACGCTCAGTGGCACGCCGCTGGCGGGCGACGTGGGCAGCGGCGTGATCGTCGACCTCACCTCGGACGATGGCGATACCGTGACGGCGCAGCGCTACACCATCGAAGTCATCGCCCAGCCGACCGAGGACGCGATCTTCGAGGACGGTTTCGAGAACTGACCCGCGCCCAACGCGCGGACTCCCCCGCCGCGGCCGGCAACGGCCGCGGCTTTTTCGTGCGCGCAAGCCAGCCGTGCCGTGGGCTCGGGGGTGCCGCCCTGCGCGGGCGCCTTAGGGCGGCATCCCATGCCGCCGCTTCGAGGCACGCCTCGCGCGGCGCTGCCGCGGACCGCTGGTACGGCGGATGCCGACCCGCGGTGTGCTGGGCGCGACGGCGCCGCAGCGACACCGGTGGGAGCCGCTACAGCGGCGACATCACCGAGTGCCGGCACCACAGCAAATCCCGCTGCGCCTCGCACCCGGCTTTCGCCGCCATGGCGGCTCCCACAGTGAGACGTTCGCCGCCCTGGAGGCGCCCACGGCCAACCGCCTGGCTCGCAGGGTTGGCGGGGTGACCGCCCGCCCCCGGCCACGACCCCGGCTCAGCGCCAGCCGGCGGCGTGCGCGGCGAAGAAGCGGCGCAGCGGAACCAGCCGGTCGACCAGGCCGAGTGCCGGGCCGCGCAGCAGCAGCGGGAGCGGGTGATCGTTCGAGAACAGCCGGTTGATCTGTTCGAAGGCCAGGGCCGCGATGCTGCTGTCGCTGCGCCGGCTGCGCGCATAGCGCGCCAGCGGCGCGGGCGCGCCCGGATCGCGCGCGGGCATCGCCTCGCCCAGCGCATCGAGCAGGACGCGCACGTCGGCAAGCCCGAGATTCAGGCCCTGACCGGCGAGCGGATGCACGTTGCGCGCGGCATCGCCGAGCAGCGCGATGCGTCCCTGCACGAAGCGCTCAGCGATGCGCCGCACGAGCGGGAACGAGGCCCGCGGCGAGACTGACGTCAGCGCTCCGAGGCGTACATCGAAGGCGCGCTCCAGGTCGCGGAGGAAGGCCTCATCATCCAGCGCCTGGACGCGCTCGGCCTCGGCCTGCGGCAGGGTCCAGACGATCGAGCTGCGCCCATCGGCGCAGGGCAGGAAGGCCAGCGGCCCACCCGGCAGGAAGCGCTGCCAGCAGGTGTCGGCATGCGCCTCGGCGTGACCCACGTAGGCGACCACCGCGCGCTGGCCGTAATCGTGCGTGGCGCTGGCGATGCCGAGACGTTCGCGCGTGGGCGAGAGCGCGCCATCGGCCGCGACCAGCAGGCGCACGCGCAGGCGCCGGCCGCTGCCGAGTTCGAGGCGGACCTCGTCCGCGCCGCTCTCCAGCTCCTCGATGCGTTCCGGGCAGTGGCGCTGCACGCGGGGCTCGCGCGCGAGCGCCTCCCAGAGCGCGTCCTGCACCGGGGCCTGCGGCGCGATCCAGCCCAGCTCGGGACGCGCGATGTCGGCCGCATCGAAGCCCAGCTCGCCGCCGCCGGCGGCATCCCAGACCCGCATGCGGCGGTAGGGATGCAGGCCGCGGCGCAGCAGTTCCGGCCACACGCCAAGCTGGGTGAACAGCTCGGCCGAGGCCTGGGCCAGGGCATAGACGCGCAGGTCGGGCGCTTGCCGCGGCGACCAGGGCTCGGGCTCGCGCGCGTCGACCAGGGCCACGCGCCAGCCGGCGCGGGCCAGGCCCAGCGCGGCGCTGGCGCCGGCGATGCCCGCGCCGACCACGGCGATGTCGGCATCCAGGCCCCTCATGCCGCGACCTCCCGGTTCAGCGTGGGCGCCTGTGCACCGAAGCCCATGGCCTCGGCCACGAGACCGGTGCTGAGCGTGGGATGCCGTCCCAGCGTCGCCAGGCCGAGCGAACGCAAGGCCCGCAGCGGCGGGAAGGGATTGGCGAACAGGCGCACCAGTCCGTCGCTCAGGGCGATGGTGCGCGCGCGATCCGGCGCGCGCGCCGCGCGCCAGGCGGCGAGGCGCGCCGCGTCGCCCGCATCGCTGCCAGAGCGCGTCTCACCCAGGTGTTCGGCCAGCACCAGCGCATCCCGCAGGCCGAGATTGAAGCCCTGCGCGCCGATCGGGTGCAGGGTCTGGGCGGCGTTGCCGACCAGCACCGCGCGCTCGGCCACCGGATCGGTCGCGACGATGCGCCGCATCGGGTAGTGCGTGCGCGCACCGATGCGGGTGAAGCGCCCGACCCGCCAGCCGAAGCGCTCCTGCAGCAGGTCGCGGTAGCCGAACTCGTCCAGCGCCGCCACGGCTTCGGCCTGGTCGCGCCGCACGCACAGCACCGAGCCCAGGCGCCCGCCCGGCAGCGGCAGCAGGGCGACGGGGCCTGAGTCGGTGAAGCGCTCGAAAGCTAGACCGGGTTCGACCTTGGCCGCCTCGACCGTGGCCAGGAACAGCACCTGGTCGTAGTCCTCGCGCTCGACTGCAAACCCAAGCGCCTCGCGCAGGACCGAGTCGCTGCCCTCGGCCACCACCAGCAGCCGCGCCTCGATACGCTGCTCGCCCGCCTCGGTGCGCAGCGACACGCTGCGGGATGCGTCGCCCGGATCGCTGCCCAGCACCTGCGCCGGGCGCAGCCGCAGCAAGCCCGGCAAGGTCGCGACGCGCGCCTCCAGGGCCTGGCCCAGTTCGCGCGCGTTGACGACGCCACCGAATGCGTCGAGGCGGTGCTGGGCGGCATCGAGACGCAGGGTGCCGAAATCGCCACGGCTGG